>JBCCEF010000007.1 GCA_039030395.1 Acidobacteriota bacterium | reverse complement strand
TAGTACGAGAGGACCGGGATGGACGAACCTCTGGTGCACCAGTTGTCGCGCCAGCGGCACAGCTGGGTAGCTATGTTCGGAAAGGATAACCGCTGAAAGCATCTAAGCGGGAAGCCCCCTCCAAGATTAGGTATCCCTGAAGACCCCTCGAAGACTACGAGGTTGATAGGCAGGATGTGTAAGCGTTGCGAGACGTTTAGCTGACCTGTACTAATCGGTCGTTCGGCTTGACCATTTATTCTTCTTAGATTGGCGGATTCTATCGCTTTGAACCCAATTCAGTTCTTGAAGCTCTCACCAGCTTTTGGCCCCCGAATGCACTTCGACGGACGCCATCAGCGCGGGATCGAGATCTTTGCTCTTTTAAGAATTAGGTTTTTCCGGTGGTAATAGCGAGGGGGAAACACCCGTTCCCATACCGAACACGGCAGTTAAGCCCCTCAGCGCCGATGGTACTGCGCTGGAGACGGCGTGGGAGAGTAGGTCGTCGCCGGGAATTTATTTCCGAAACGGCCCTCGAGAGAATTCTCGGGGGCCGTTTTTCTTTTTGGCGAAGAGATGCCCGTACCTCAGATCCGTTCACTCTCGGTGAAGGCTTGCCGCAGCAGTGCTCACGTCGCCAAGATGTCCGAAGGTTGTGGGGGCAACGTTGCCGGCCCCCATTGGACTGCTCGAACCTTCGATAGCCTCTCGGACCCTCGGCCCTCGGATACTCATCACAGGAGTCGCTGAGAAGCGCCAGATTGTCGAGGGTGTCGGCAATCTGGCGGGGAGGGCGTCTTCCTCGGTCGCTGAGGATGCGCTGTGGGAGGAGGTTACATCGAGGCGGCCAGAGACCGCCGGTCGACCGGCCCCTGGCAGTCGTAGATCTGGAAGGCCTGCTCGGGCGATCTGCTCTTGCCGGGCAAGATCTTGAAGTCGTCCGGCGCAAACACAGAATGGGCGGTGGAGTCCAAATCGACCGTCGGTGCCTCGACGGACCAGAGTTCAATCGCGTCGAAGCTGCTGCGGAGGTATTCGTCGACCTCTTCCGCGAGTGGCTCGTCGGTGGGATGGGCGAGGAGCAGGCGCCCGTCGCCTCGCAGCAAGCGGGAGGCGCCCTCGAGGGCGGGAATGGGTTTCTCGAGATCGTGTAACAGGTCGACGGCCACCGCCAAGTCCGCTCCTCCTTCGGCACCGATTCTCCGCAACACCGGCAGGACATCCGGCTTGGCGCAAAGGTCGCCTTCGACGAAGACGGCCCCGGTCTTTCGGAAGTGACGACGAGCGAATGCGACGCAGCGCGGGTCTAGATCGATCCCCACCGCTTCGTCCGCTCCGGCTCTTGCGAACTCGGCCGTACCGAAGCCGGTCCCGCAACCGAGGTCGAGGGCTTTGAGGCCTCGGCAGTGTGCTGCGGCGAACCGGTAAATCGCGAGGTGGATTTGAAAGCGATCTGTCGGTAGGTCATCTCCCACCCTGCGCGTGCTTCGCGGCAAGCCCGAGATGAGTCGATGGACCCAGGCGGCTGCTCTTTGACCTGTATGGGAGAGATTCGCTCGCATCGATCACCTTTCCGGACGTTCCCAATCTCGGAACGCACGGCATTTCGGCGACCTAGAAGAATCCAAATAAATGTAACAAGCGCTAAAATGATTCTAGCGGGTGTGGTGTCGAAAGGGCAAGTCGCTGGGAGTCGTGACCTCGCCTTGAATGGATCGGCAGAGACCGCCCTACGGGGCGGTTGCAGGATCCACGGTGAAACCGAATCGCGATTCGAAGCGTCGGAGCAAGCGGACGATCGCCGGACCCACGGACAAAATCAGAATCACGTTCCCCGCGACGCGGCCGAGATCCCACCACATGGAAGAGCCGAGATAGAACAGGGTGTAGCGGGCGATGGCGCTCCCCAACCCCAGCGCAGGGTCCCAACCGTCCCCGTCGAGAATCAAGTAGGGCCAAAACCAGAGGTTCACGATCACTCCGTAGACCAGGCCCGCCGCGGCGGCCCAGGCGGTGAGCAGGATCCAGCGCGGGCTTTTCCGAGACTCGAACTTTGCTGCAAGGGTCGGCCTGGCTCGCTGCCCGATCATGCCCGAGATCAAGCCGATCCAGCCGGCCGCGAGCATCTGGAAGGGCAGCCAGGGCCCCAGGGCGTTGACCAAAATGCCCGAGACGACCATGGTCAAGCTGCCGAGTAGAAAGCCGAAGGTCGGTCCCATCACGTAGCCGCAGAGAATGGGTAACAGAAACACGGCGCTGAATCCTCCGGGTCCCGGTATCAATCGAAGGACCGCATTGAGACCGAGAAGGGTTCCGAGGGCTGCCAGGCGTCGAGCGTCGAAACGCCGGGTTTCGAGCCCCAGAATGATCGCCAGCAGACAACAGCCGAGGAGGAGGAAGAAGAGGAGCGGCGCGTCGTCCGCTCGCGCGCTGGAACGGGCGGTGTCGAGGGTCCGCTGGGCAACGGTGCGGGCTGGGTCGAGGAACGGCGCCGCCAGGGCGTAAAGGCCGATAGCGCTGGAGAGCGTCAACACCAGGGCCAGGAGACCGCCGTCCTTTTTCGCAACTCTAGCCATCCTCTAGCAGGGCCTCCACGGTCAAGCGGGAGGGGTCACCAGCCAGCCGATAGGCGAAAGACGCAAACTCCGGAAAGCGCCCCATCACTTCTCCCACCGGGCCGTCGGCGATCTTCTCGCCGTTTTCCAGAAGCACCAGCCGGGTGGCGAAACGCGCCACCAGCTCCAAATCGTGGGTCACCAGCACCACCGCCATGCTGCCCGCGGGCGTGGTTCGGCGACGCAGGCTCTCGACCATCGCTGCTTCGGACACCGCATCGAGCCCGCGGGTGGGCTCGTCGAGCAGAAGAATGCGAGGTTCTCCGGCGAGCACCGCGGCGAGGGCGGTACGCTGCCGTTCGCCGCCGGAGAGATCGCGCGGATGACGGTCCGCGAGGGACGACAGGCCGAGTTCTCTCAGCAGGTCGTCTCGCGCCGTGGCGTTTTCGGCGAGGCCCCTGGCTCGACGGGTCGTCTCGATCTCCTGCGCCACCGATTCGGTGAATAGCAGGCGGGAGGGGTTCTGGGGAACCAAGCCGACCTCACGGCCGATCTCGTCCAGCGGCCGTTGCCGGTGGGATGACTCGCCGAGGCGCACACTCCCTTCCCCGGGACGGAGCAGCCCCACCAAGAGCTTGATCAACGTGCTCTTGCCGGATCCGTTGCGACCGACCAGGGCGCAGCGCTCGCCGGCGGCAAGGGCGAGGGTGACGGTCTCGACGGCGAGTCGGGAGGCGCCAGGATAGCGATAAGAGAGGTCCTGAGCTTCGAGCAGAGGTGGCTCCGAAGGGGGCGACACGACCCGCGTCGAAGGTTCCCTCTTGTCCCGCTCGTGCGAAGATCGGCGGTAGCGACGGTGGGCCTCCGCCAAGGTCAGGGGAGGAGTCGTCCAGCGATTGTGCTCCGCCAGTTGCAAGACGGGAGGTGCGAACGCAGTGCCCGTCAGCGTCGGGGCGGGCTCTCCAACGCGCTCGATGCGGCCTTGACGGTTGAGCAGAACGACCCGGTCGATTCTTTTCATCAGCGGTTGCAGGCGATGCTCGCTCAAGACGACGGTCACCCCGTGATCGCGTTGCAGCCGATCGAGGGCCTCGAAGATCTCGAGCGCGCTGGCCGGGTCGATCTGGGAGGTGGGCTCGTCGAGCACCAGAATCCTCGGCCGCAGGCTCCAGAGAGAAGCCAGCGCCACCTTCTGTCGTTCGCCGCCGGAGAGGGAGGCGATGCGGCGGAAGCGGAGGTGCCGAATGGCCAGGGTGTCGAAGGTCTCATCGAGACGATGGGCGATCTCCCGCGGTGCCACGGCATGGCTCTCCAGCACCAAGGCGACCTCGTCCTCGACCCGCTGGGTGATGAACTGTGCTTCCGGATCCTGAAAGAGGAAGCCGACGTGTTCGCTCATCGCCCGCGGTCCCTCGGCTACCGGATCCAGGTTCGCCACCCGCAGGCGACCGGCGATGCGACCGCCGTGGAAGTGGGGCACCAATCCGTTCAAACAGCGCAACAGGGTGCTCTTGCCGCAGCCCGAGGGACCGGCGATGAGCCACCACTGACCGGCCGGCACGTCGAGGTCGATATCGCACAGGGCCGGAGCGAGATCCTCGCCCGCGCCTTGCGGGTAGCGGTAGGTCACGCCCTCGAAGCGAATCATGGGCCCCTACCCCTTTCCGAAGAGATGTCGCCGAGGGGAAGAGCCAGCAGCAGGATGGCGAGAATCGGCAGGAGCTGGACAGCGGGCCAGGCGAGCCGCGGATAGGCGGTGAAGGCTAGCCCCTGGCGGTTCAGCACGAGAGCGACCACGGACGCACTACAAGCCGCCACCAGGGCGGTGTCCCAGGGCGTCCAGGGCAGTCGCCGAAAGCGAGTGCGCCGCACCCCCGCCCCGATGCGCCGCACGGCAAGGGTCAGCAGCACGAGGCCCGGCAGCCACAGCCTGGGCCACACGACGATGGCGCCGAGGACTGTCAACAGACCGCCGGCGATGGCCCAGCCGGCCCAGGCCGGCGGCCGGTGGGCCTGGACGCCACCGAAGCCGCGCGCCTCCATCGCTTCGGCCAGGTTGAGACTCCGCTCCAGGCCTTCCGCCAGCAGGGTCACAAAGGTCGGCGCGAGGCCTCGGAGGCCGCGCTGCCGGACTCCCCGCAGTGCCTGTGCCTCGCGGATCTCCCGTTGGGCCACCAAGGTCTGCGGGATGAAGGTCAGGGCGATGGACAGAACCACCGATGACTGGTGTAGGAAGCGGGGCATGCGGCGCACCAGATCCACCGGGTCCACGGCGCGCTGAAAGGCGGCGAAGGCGAGCAAGACCGCCAACAGCGCCAGGCCGGACAGGAACCCCGTCGCCACGCTCTCCGCCGTCACCCGGCCGCCGAGGTCGAGGAGTCCCACCTGCCGGTCGGCGATCTCCAGGTCCCAACGCCAGCGCGGTAGGGAGAAGAGGGTGGTGGCTCCTTGGTGCACCAGCAGCGGCTGCACCAGACTCGAGAAGACCACCAGGATCAGGCCGAAGCGCAGGAAGCCCTCCCAGCCCGGTTCGTGGGCGGGCCGGCGGCCCAGGCCGAAAAACACCGCGGCCAGCACCAGCACCAGCAGGCCGAGGTAGGCCGGATGCCGGGTGAGGGCTGCGGGTACCAGGGCGGAAACGAGCCACAGGCACCAGGCGGCCGGGTGAAAACGGCACCCGGCCGAAGGCCCGGGTCCGTCCGGCGAAGCCACCTGGTCCCTGGGCACCAATCAGAAGTTCAGGGTGACGCCGCCGGCCAGGGTGCGGTCCGGCGCCGGGAAACCGGCGGCCTCGTCGTACTCCTCGTCGAACACATTGTCGACCCGCACATACGGCGCGATCCAGGTGCGGACCTTCCAGGTGGCGGCGAGGTCTGCGACGGTGTAGGCGTCGAGGGTCACGCTACCGATATCCGCCCGCTCCCCGGCATAGCGGCCGGTGGCGTGGAGGGTCCAGTCGGCGATGCCCCAGGAGAGCAGAAGGCTGGCGCTCTCCTCCGGGCGCCGCAGCAGCGGCAGGCCGGTGTCGAGATCTTCTGCTTCCAGGTAGGTGAGGTTTAGCCGCCCTCGAAAGCTCCGCCGAGCGAAAGAAGCTTCGCCTTCGAGGCCCCGACTGCGGGCGCGGCCGACATTGAAGGGCTGGAAGGTCGGCGGGGCGAACTGGATCAAGTTCTCCTGATCGATGTTGAAGGCCACCAGGCCGAACCCCCAAGGACCGCGCTCCGATTCCAGGCCGACTTCCCAGCTTTCGGCGCGCTCCGCTTCGAGATCCGGGTTGCCGAAGCCCGGGAAGTAGAGGTCCGACAGGGTGGGCGGCCGGAAGCCCTCGCCGTAGTTCGCTCGCACCCGCGCGTGTTCTCCGAGGGCCACCACTCCTCCGAGGCGCAGGCTGGTCTCGCTGCCAAAGGAATCCGCATCGTCGTGGCGCAGGCCGGCGTCCAAGGTGGCGATGCCCGCTCGGTAGTGGGCCTGGGCGAAGGCCGCCCAGGTGCTCTGCTCCACCTCCGGGAGAACCGAGAACGCGTCCTGTCGGTCGGCGGTCTGCTCGTCCCACTCGCCGCCGCCGGCAACCCAGCCGCGCTCGCCGGCGAACTTGCGGCGCACGACCGTGCGCGCCGTGCGGGAGACGGCGTCCGTCTGGCTGGCGGTGAAGGGATTGCCGGGATCGCGCGCCTCCAGGTCGTTGCGGTATTCGGCCAGATGTCCTTCGGCGCTCCAGGTGGCGCCGGTCCAGCGCACCGGCAGGTGAATCTGTCGGCTCTCCCGCAGGTTGCTCTGCGTCGGGCTGGGGTTGCCGAAGAAGTCGAAGGGAATGCCCACCTCCGATTCGAGGCCGCGGAGAGAAAGGCCGATCGAGAGATCCGATCGCGGCGCCCAGTCGCCACGCAGGGTGATCTCCTCGGCGTCGTAGAAGTCGTTGTCGACGGTGCCGTCGCCTCGCCGGACCTGGCCGATGAAGTCGAAGTGCACCGCCCCGGTATCGAGGCCGGCCGTCACTCCGCCGCGCCGCAGGCTGTCCTCGCCGCCTTCCAGCCGCAGGGCGACCCCACGGTGGCGGGCCGGCAAGAGCTGCACCACGCCGCCCACCGCGTCGCCGCCGTAGAGGGCGCTGAAGGGACCGCGCACCACCTCCACCCGCTCGATGCCCTCGGTGGACAGGCCGGAGAGATCGAGGGCGCCCAAGAACGGGTCGTTGATCGCCACGCCGTTCCACAGGAACAGCGTCTGGTTGGAGTTGGTGCCGCGGGTGAAGAGAGACGTGACCTTGCCCGGCGAGCCGGAGCGCACCACCGAGACACCCGCAACGGTGCGCAGTAGGTCGAGGACCTCCGGCGCCTGGCGGCGGCGGATTTCCTCGCCGGAGATCACCGTTACCGTGGCGGAGATCTCCGGGCGCTTTTCTTCTTCGAGGGTGGCGGTGACCACCACCTCATCGGCGTACTGCGGGACGACATGGCCGGTGGTCTCGGCGGCGGCCGAGGAGGAACGGGCTTGCTGGGCGGCCGCGGACCCCGTCACCCCGACGAGAACGGCCAGTATGAGGATGCGACGCATGGGTCGGCTCCTTTCCGGTCTGAAACGCACGACACGGGGGAGGAGGAGCGCGATGCGGTGAGCTTCGGGCCTTGGACTTCCCCTCACCCCGAGGGGAGTTCGCCGAGAAGGGCGAACCGGTGCGCGTGAGGTGGGCAGGTCTCCTGACTTCCGGATCGTCTTACCGCCGGGTCCTTCCCATGTGAGCAACCGACTTCGCGCCGAAACGCGCTCGATCTCTCCCACACAGTGGGTTTTTCCCGGTTTCATCCCCGGATACAGTGGCGGGGGCCGTGCCGGCTTTGCACCGGACTTCCCTTTCGACGGGCGACCTTCGCCGTCCGTCGAGGCTCGCGTCAAACGCGGGCCACCGCACCTCATGATGGGTCAAAGAACTTGGATCTCCTCGGGCACAACACCCAAGAGGCCCACTCTACATCACCGGCGCGCCGCGACGCCTGACAGAATGTCTCCGCTGTGCTCCTCTTCGCCCTTTTCGCCGTCGGCTTCCTCGCCGGCGTTCTCAACGTGCTGGCCGGTGGCGGTTCCTTTCTCACCTTGCCGATGTTGATCTTTCTAGGCCTGCCGGCGACCGTCGCCAACGGCACGAACCGGGTGGGCATTCTCTTGCAGGGGGTCACCTCGGTGTGGGGCTTCGACCGGCGGCGTCTGCTCGACCGCGGCCGGGCGGTGAGCGCCGTCGTGCCGGTGCTGGCCGGCACTCTACTCGGTGCCGCCCTCGCCCTGGTGGTCGGTGACGAGGCCTTCCGGCGGATCTTGGCGGTGCTGATGGTAGTGGTTTCGCTGTGGAGCTTGTGGGGCCACCGGACAGAGCGGCCGGGCGAGAGCTCCCTGTCCCGGGGGGCGACCGTCGTGGCGTTTCTGGGCGTCGGCGTCTACGCCGGCTTCGTCCAGGCGGGGGTGGGCTTCCTGTTGCTGGCAGTGCTGAGTCGCGTGGGGATGGATCTGGTGCGGGCGAACGCCCTCAAGGTGCTGATCGTCCTTATCTCCGTCGTTCTTTCTCTCGCGATCTTCGCCTGGCAGGGCCAGGTCGACTGGTCCCTCGGCCTGGTGCTCGCCGCCGGCAATGGCTTGGGTGGTCTGGTTGGCGTGCGGCTGGCGGTGTTGGCCGGCCATCGCGGTTTGCGGTGGATCGTGACCCTCACAGTGATCGCCTTCGCCGTGGCGTTGGTGCTGCGATGAAGCTCCACCGGGGAGTGACCTACTTCGCCTTGGCGGTCCTCCTGTCGGTCCTGGTCACCTGGACAGGTTGTGCTCGCTCCGACGAGATCCGCCGGGAGGTGGACTGGGTGATCGGGCAGGGCCTTCGCTCCTCCTTGTCCGGCGGTGAGCCGGCTCCCTTTCCCTGTGCCGACGAAACCAGGTTCTCTCGCCGGGTGCGCGCCGGCGAAGAGCTGGTGGCGGAGATCGCCCCGCTAGGTCGCGACGGACGATGGGTTCTGTCCGGCTGCCGCCGGGGAGAATCGACCGGTGCCTTGCAACTCGCGGCGTGGTCCGGCGACTCGCTGCTCTTGGAGGAGTCCCTGCCGCTCGCCGGGACCGAGGGTTGGTGGCACCATGAAGTAGATCTCTCGGGATACTCCGGCAAGCCGCTGCGGTTGGTGCTGCGGGCCGACTTCGAAGGGCCAAGACGGCTCTTTCTGAGCGACTTTCGGTTGCAGCATCGCCTGGCGGTACCGCCCGTATCGCCGCCCGAGCGGTCGCCGGTGCTGTTGATCTCGGTGGACACCCTGCGCCACGATCGGGCGGCGCGCATGGCGTCCCTCGAACGCCTCGCCGCCGACGGCGAAGTGTTCGCGCCGCACTACGCCGCCGCGAGCTGGACCAAGCCGTCCCACGGCGCGCTCCTCACCGGACGGCTCGCCGCCCTGGGTCCCACGGCGGATCCAGAGGGCGTTCTACCGGCGGAAGTGGAGACCCTCGCCGAGCGTTTCCGCGCCGCCGGCTACCGCACGGCGGGCCTGGTCTATGACTGCACCTGGCTCGATCCCAAATTCGGCTTCGATCGCGGCTTCGAGAGCTACCGCACCGTCCGCTGGCGCACGGCGCCTCTGGTGCGCGAAGCGCTGGACTGGATCACGGACCACCGCGGCGAGCCGTTCTTCTACTTCCTCCACACCTTCGAACCGCACTCGGATCACGCTCGCCTGCCCTACGAAGGGCAGGGGGTGACGGCGGCGACGGTGGAGGAGCGCTTCGGCGTGCCGGGCTACGGCTGCCGGCAGGCGACCTGCGCGGCGGGTCTGCTCGAAGGCCTGGAGCGGGGGCGGATCGCTCCCCTGCCGGAGGAGCCGGAGATCCTGCGCTTCCTCTACGACGCCGGTGTCGCCGCCACCGACGAGGCTCTCGGCCACCTGTTCGACCGGCTGCGGGAACTGGGCCTCTACGACGCCATGACCATCGTCGTCACCAGCGACCACGGCGAGCTGCTCTTCGAGCACGGCGAACTGACCCATGGCAAGTGGTGGGAAGAGGTGGTGCGGGTACCGCTGATCATCAAATGGCCGGCCTCCGGTGAGCGGGCCGGACGGGTGAACGAAGTTCCGTCGAGCGCCATCGATTTGGTGCCCACCCTGCTGGCGAAGACCGGCCTGCCGGGCAACGATCTCGACGGCGTGGACCTGCAGACCCGCCGGGCTGACCGGCCGGTGACCACCGGTGTGCAGTGGCGCACCGTGCGGGTAGAGAACCTCAAGGCGATCTTCCCGCTGGACGAACCACCGCGGCTCTACGATCTGGCGGCGGATCCCGGGGAAGCGAACGACCTCGCGCCAGGGCGCCCGGAGGCAGTCGATAAAATGAGGGAGCTGCTGGAGAAGACTCGCGCCTCGGCGCAACCGATTCCGGAGGCAGAGAGCGAGCGCGCTCCACTTTCCGAAGAGGAAAAGGCCCGGCTCCGGGCGCTGGGCTACTTGGGAGGGTAGGAGGGGCTGGGACTTGAGCCCAGCCCCCCGTGGAGCGACTAATACCGATAATGATCGGGCTTGTACGGGCCATCCAAGTCGAGGCCCAGGTACTCGGCCTGATCGTGGGTGAGGCGGGTCAGCTCGACGCCCAGGTGGTCCAGGTGGAGCCGGGCGACCTCTTCGTCGAGATGCTTCGGCAGCACGTAGACCTCGCGGCCGTAGCGCTCCGGATTCTGGTGCAGCTCGATCTGCGCCAGCACCTGGTTGGTGAAGGAGGCGGACATTACGAAGCTCGGGTGGCCGGTGGCGCAACCGAGATTCAGGAGGCGACCCTCAGCCAGCACCAGCACGCTGTGGCCGTCCGGGAACACCCACTCATCGTACTGCGGCTTGATGTTGATCACCTGGATGCCGGGCAACTTCTTGACGCCGGCCATGTCGATCTCGTTGTCGAAGTGGCCGATGTTGCCGACGATCGCCTTGTCCTTCATGCGGGCCATGTGGTCGGCGGTGATGATGTCCTTGTTGCCGGTAGCGGTGATGAAGATGTCCGCCGTTTCGAGCACGCTTTCGAGGGTCTTCACCTCGTAGCCTTCCATCGCCGCCTGGAGGGCGCAGATGGGGTCGATCTCGGTGACGATCACCCGCGCGCCCTGACCCTTCAAGGACTGGGCGCAACCCTTGCCGACCTCGCCGAAGCCGCAGACCACGGCCACCTTGCCGCCCATCATCACGTCCGTGGCGCGGTTGAGGCCGTCGACCAGCGAGTGGCGGCAACCGTAGATGTTGTCGAACTTGCTCTTGGTGACGGAGTCGTTGACGTTGATCACCGGGAACAGCAGCGAGCCGTCCTTCATCATCTGGTAGAGGCGGTTGACGCCGGTGGTGGTCTCCTCGGAGACGCCGCGGATGCCCTCCGCCATGCGAGTGAAGCGCTGCGGGTCCTTCTCAAGCTCGGCGCGCAGCAGGTCGAGGATGACCCCCCACTCCTCCGGCTCGGAGGACTCGTCGAAGGCGGGAACCTCGCCGGTCTTCTCGAACTCGACGCCCTTGTGGACCAACAGGGTGGCGTCACCGCCGTCGTCAACGATCAGATGCGGGCCGCTGCCGTCCGGCCAGGTCAGCGCCTCGCTGGTGCACCACCAGTACTCCGGCAGGGTCTCGCCCTTCCAGGCGAAAACCGGCGTGCCCTTGGGATCCTCGACGGTGCCGCCGGTCCGTTCGCGGCCCACCACCACCGCCGCGGCGGCGTGGTCCTGGGTCGAGAAGATGTTGCAGGACACCCAGCGCACGTCGGCGCCGAGATCCACCAGGGTTTCGATCAAGACCGCCGTCTGCACGGTCATGTGCAGGCTGCCCATGATCTGGACGCCGGCCAGCGGCTGGTCGTCCTTGTGGCGCTCCCGGAGGGCCATCAGGCCGGGCATCTCGTGTTCGGCCAGGCGGATCTCGCGGCGGCCCCAGTCGGCGAGCGACAGATCGGCCACCTTGAAGGGCTCACGGCCCGCCTCCCGGGCGGCGGCGAAAGAGTGTTGCGTTGCGGTTGCGGTGATCATCGGTGAAATCTCCTAGTACGAAAAGCGGTGCGGAACACCGCGTAGTGGGTAGGTCAGGTCTAGTTCCTTGAGTCGTTCGGCTTGCCGGCCGGTCCATCGCCCATCCGGGCGGTCGTGACAAAGAGGTTCGGTCCCTTGGCCTTGGGATCCGGCGGCAGGTGCATGCGGTGGGGAGTCTCGAAGCCCACTTCGTCCAGCCACCGCGTCATCTGATCCTCGGAAAAGCCGAGCCACAGGTGCCCCATCTCCTGGCGATAGCGAGCGCGGTCGTGGGGCACCATATCCACCACCAAGAGCTTGCCGCCGGGAGTGAGCACCCGGGCCACTTCGGCGAGCGCCGCCTTCGGGTCCGGCAGATGGTGGAGGACGAGGATCAGGAGGGCGGCGTCGAGCTCTTTCTTGGCCACCGGCAGGGACTCCAGGCTGCCGCGCCGCAATTCCACATTGGGGTGATCGGTGGCCAGATGCTCCGTGGCCGCCTCCAGCATCTCCGCCGACTCGTCGACGGCGATCACCCGATCCACAAAGGGGGCGAGAACCTTGGAGGTCGGTCCGGTGCCGCAGCCGAGGTCGCCCACCACCCAGGTACGGTCGATCAAACCCAGCAGCGGTCCGAGTTCGGAACCCTCTCCGAACAGCTCACGGCGCAGCCGATCCCACTCGCCGGCGGTCGACGAGAAAAACTCCTTGGAACGCGATCGCCGTTCCGCCAGGACCGCCGCCAGGCGGGAGCGATCTTGGGTGGCGGCCGGCAGGCCGGCGATCTGCTGCCGGACGAGACGCCAGAGGTTCTGCACCTCGTCGTCGATCGCCTCGTCCATGCGGTAGCGCCGGCTGGTGCCGTCCCGCCAGGAGTCCACCCAGCCGCCGGTACCGAGCACCTTGAGGTGGCGACTGACCGTCGACTGCGGCTGCTGCAGCACCGTGCATAGTTCCGTTACGGTGAGTTCGTGATCTTCGAGCAGCACCAGCAACCGGCCGCGAGTGGGCTCCGAGAGGACGCCCATGCGGTCGAAAATGTCCGGTGCAGTCGGGGTGGAAGCGATCAATCCGTTCATCCGGATGAATTGTGATGGAATAGTGCTTCGGAGTCAAGGGTTAAGTTGCTAGGATGGGGTAACAGCATAACGAGAAGGAGGGATCTGATGCAGATCTCAGAGAGAAAATCCGTCTCCGCCCGCTTGGTTCTCGTCGGTTTTTGCCTGGTTCTCGCGTTGAGCGGCGCCGCACAGGTTTGGGCCGAATGTCCGGAGGACGGCGAAACCCTTTGCCTGCTCGATGACCGGCTGCAGGCCAAGGTGCGGTTCAAGAACCAGCACGATGGCGGCACCGAGGGGCGAGGCACGCCGGTGACGCTGACGGACGAGACCGGCATGTTCTGGTTCTTCAACGACCAGAACTTCGAGGTGGTCCTGAAAGCGATCGACGGACGGGCTTCGAACGGCAAGGTGTGGGTGTTCCTGGGCTCGTTGTCCGATGTCGAGTACTGGGTGGATGTATTCGACACGGTGACCGAGACGCCACGGACGTACTACAACCCGCCGGGCAACCGCTACGGCATCGCCGACACCAACGCCTTCGATTCGGAGGTGACAGTGTGTGGAACCATCGCTGGCTTGGCCTGCGAAGGCGGCGACTTCTGTGAGTTTCCTGCCGGGATGTGCAACGTGGCGGACCTGGGCGGCGTCTGCCTTCCGATCCCCGACGCGTGTATCGAAATCTTCGACCCGGTCTGTGGCTGCGACGGCGTGACCTACGGCAACGACTGTATTCGCCAGCAGGCGGGGGTGTCGCTCGATCGCGTGGGTCCCTGCTGAAGAATTCGATTCGATGATCCTGGCGCGGCGACTCGCTGCGCCAGGATTCTTCCCTTCTGCTCAGCTCGGCTCGTCGTCTACCACTTCCCACTCCACATCGAGCGGGGCGTCCCCGCGGCTTTCCACCCGCTTTCCGACTTGGACCCTCTGGAAGCGCCGACCGATCATCCGCACGAGTCTCCTCCCCGCCCATCTCCGCACCCTCGGCACCAGCAGGGAGAACCCTGCAATGTCCGTCAGCAGTCCCGGAGTGAGGAGCACCGCGCCGGCGGCCAGCAGGAGGGCGCCCTGAGCGAGCTCTTGGTGCGGCGGCCGTCCCGCTTCCACGGCCTGGCGGAAGCTGGCGAGAGTGGCCAAGCCCTGGTAGCGGGCGAGGGACGCGCCGAGCACGCCGGTGGCGATCACCAGCAGCACCGTCGGGACGATGCCCACCCGCTGGCCGAGAAAGACCAGCAGGGCGAGTTCGACGAGGGGTACGGCGACGAAGAGAAGGGTGAGGCGCCACAGCATGGCTTCACTGTGGCGCCGTGAGGGCCCTGGCGTCAAGGGGGCGCCAGAGTTGGTCCTGCTTGCGAGGCGCTACGGCAGGGAGACGACCACCCCCGTCGGGGTGATGGGGGCCGGCTTGGTCTCGCCGGGCGCGATCACCCGGGCCGAAATGCCGAATTCGCCGTCCGTGTAGCCTTCCCACACCGCCGTGACACCGCCGTTGGGCGCCACCGCCAGATCGAGCTGCTGGCTCGACAAGTGGTGCTCGTTGAGTCGGAAGGGGAAGCCCGTGGGGTTGCCGAGAGCATCCAACCAGCGGGCGTCGGCGGACGATTGCAGATCGCCGTGCCAGGTGAGCCAGCCGGCGATGAAGCCGCCGTCCGGGCTCGCCGCGATGCTGGCGAAGGCATGGGCGCGGTCTTCGTCGTCGGTGTCCGTCGGGCTGGCGGAGAGGGCGAGTTGCGGGCCGAGGAAGGAGCCGCCGCGGCCGATCATCTGGCCCATCACCCGATACTCCCGAGGGCCGGTTCGGGTGGTCCAGGCGGTGAGAAACTGCCCGTCCTGGGCCGCCACGGCGGGGGAGTAGTGACCGATGCCGTCCGCCCCGTTGAGCTGGAAGGAGGCACCGTCCGCGGCGCCGTCGGCGCTGAACAGACGGCCTCGCACCTCGACGACGTCGTTCACCTGCCGTTGCCAGGCGACCAGAAAGCGCCCGTTACCGGTGATCGCCACGGCGGGGTTCTTGGTGGTTCGGCCGGCGGGATCGTCATCGATCTTGAAAGCTGGACCAGCGGCAGCTCCGCCACGCCGGTAGAGGCGGCCGAAAATACCCTCGGTCTGCGACGGCCCCGGCCGGAAACCGTTCCGCTGCCAGGTGCGCACGTCGGACCGCCACACCACCACGAAGCTGCCGTTGTCCCGCATGGCAATCTCCGGGTCGGTGTTGAAAGTGTCGCGGTTGCGGTTGACCCGGAAGCGCCCGGTCACCGGCGTGCCGTCCACCCGGAAGCGCTGGCCGAGAATGTCCTGGCTGAAGATGGTGATGTCCTCGCGGAAAATGGAGGCCCGCAGATACGAGGTTTCTTCGGTCCAGAAGAGGTAGAAATCGCCCGAGGGGTGGAAGGCGACGGTGGGGTCCTTGCGGATGAAGACGGTGCCCTCGCCGGGGTTTTGGTCGATCCAGCGATTGGTCACCAAGTTGAGGTCCCGCGACGCCTCGCCGCGCGCCGGAAAATAGCGAGCGGAAATGCCGTAGCGCAGATTGGTCCACACCACCAGGCTGCCGCCTTCGGCGTCGTAGGCCACCACCGCGTGGCGCTGCTTCGACTCGTCGTTCAGGTTGACGCGGAACTCCGCCGCCAGGGCTGGAAATTGAACTGCCGCGGCGAGCGCGACGATGACTGCGGCCGAAACGAACGAGCGTGTCCTCATATCCCCTCCAGGGTGTTCTCAGTCGATATGTTGTTTTGACATTGTAGGGGGCTTGGCGCGATGAGTCAAACGCAAGGGGTGTGAAGGCTGCGGCGCAGGGAACAGCTTCGGGTGCGGGGCTGCCCACGCTGAGCTAGGGCGCGACCCAAGAACCGCCGGGTCCGTCCGAAAGGCCAATAGGGACCTTGCCTGGCCCTTCCATGGCCCTTACGACTTGGGCCTTGGCTCGGCGGTGTCAGGAGGAGTGCCTCGCGGGTTCCCGCTGGAATCACCCAACAGCACCTCTAGGATCCACGAATACATAGTGGGCCGAGCATACCGCTCTGCCGGCGCTGGTGTCCGGGCAGCACCTGGCGTACATCGAGATCTTAGGGCCAGCGAGCCAATGGCGGCTAGGCCGGGACGACCCAGGTCGAAAAGTGAGCCGGCGGCACATCGCTACCTGTACGTCAACTATCTGGGGTGGAGCCGACGACTATTCGTGTGGCTTCAGGCGCCCTTGGCGTTGACGAGGGCCTGGACCTGGGATCGCTGATCGAGCGGGGCTAGGGGGCGCTTCCGGGGGATCTTCGATACGCCACCGTGGCCGCTCGCCTCCAGCTCTGGCGGCATCCGGAGCCTCTGCCAAATACGGATGACGTCGAGGGGCTAGCTCGCTACTGGCACGGGGCGTGGTGTCGGGGCTGCGCCGGCACTGTCGAGCAGGCGGTGAAGCACTACGGGAGGTATGCAGCGTGACCGCCGACCTCGAGGAGCGAGGCCGGCGGGGCGGTAATGGCGTGGCTATTGAGGGGGAGGACGCGGCGACCTTAGGTGTCGTCGGAGGAGCAGAGGCGGAGGCGGTGCCTGAAGCACTCCCCGACGTTGCTCACAAGAAAGAAGTAGTCGATCCCGTCGCACGAGAATCTGCAGGGAGCCAATCTGGAGTTCGATTCAATCCTAATATTGCCCTGAGAGTCTTCAACGAAGATGATGCTTGGCGCCTGCTCGAGCTTGAGTATCTGCACGTCGGCCGCATTGCCTGAGGTGTCGGCCAGGGCTGCGGGGCCAACTACGACTCCGATTAGGAAGAGGCTTGCCAACAGACACGGGAGACTTTTCTTAGAAATCAGTGGCGTTTTCATGGGCGGCCCCTTGATGTATTGCGTCAAGAGGTCAATTTCTCTTGTGCGTCTATTGGGTAATGCGCAAAGAAAAACGTTACTCCCTCACTTAGAATGAGGTTTCAATAGGCGAATCGGGAGGCGATTGTTTGGACGTGCCGCCACCACCGCCCAGCAAGCAGCGGAGCACTACGGGAGGTACGCGGCGTGAGCGAGGCCCGCTGAGCCTGGCTTTCCCTAGGGCTTGCCAGAGATCTCCGACCGAACCCAGCTCACCGCCCGTTTCGTCTGGTCGGACTTGAACCGCTCAAGAACGGCCTCGATGGCGGGGCTTGCCGTTCCCGTGATCTCTCCCTCGGTCCATTGGGTTCCGTACGTAGGCGCCTGGACCCCAGCCGATCCCGCCTCTGCCACCAACGCTGCGGCTTCGGCAATGGTGCTGATAGCGCTGTGCTCGAGTCCTACATGCTTGCTGACATCGAGACTGGCTAGAAAGCGGGTCTCCTCGATGGTTGATTTCGGAAGGACGGCAGGAGACTCTTCGAGTTCGAGTGCTGCCTGAACCCAATCCTCATACCGCTGGTCGCCTTCCGGGTCGCCAGGCCCGAAAGTCCTCTCAGCATGAAGCCCGTCCGAGGTCAGGAAGCGGATTGACATCGAGAAGTCTGTGTAGGTGCCCCAGGGAACCTCCGTCAGGTCCGGGGGGTCCATCTTGTGAGAGTACTCGGCCCACCATCCAGATTCCTCATCTTCAAGCCGCGTGACCGCTTGTCCGCCATCGGTGGCGTGGGTGTCTGTGATGGTGACTCGGTTCCCTCCGGGGGTGACGATGAGCCACAGCACCGTGCTTTCTTCGTCCTCGCCCAAGAGGTGGATCTTGACGGCCTCTGCGAGGTGGTCTTGAGAGGACCAAGCCCAGTAGGAGTAGGTCCCCAATTGCTTCTTGGGGCCGGCAACCACTTGCCAAACGGCCAGGGTAGCCAAGGCGAGGAGTCCGGCTAGAAGAAGTCTCTTCATGGCGTCACTCTTAGGGTGCTGGGAGGCGAAATTCTAGATCGCCCACCGGGTCGCATTCGTTGAACGGGATTCCGCACTGCCCTTGGCATTCGCCGCGCTTGCGTTCGGCCGTCCGATTGCAGGCTTGGCGGATGGGGCGGAGGCCCATCGTCGAGCAGTGGCAGCTCACCTTCTCGTCCATCTTTCCGTTACAGCATCCCATACAGCCGCGGCAGGTCCGGACTCTTGACGTGTCGCGGCAGCCGGTCTCGCTGACCCAGCCCGGAAAGTGGGGGTTGTTGGCCCGCTGGCAAGCGCTTGTGTCAATCTCGTTGATTTCGTGCTGGTGGTGGTCAGCGTCGCCGCTGCAGTCGTCGTCGCCACCCGGCGGGGTCCCCTGGCCGACTGCGGGAGCCGCGAGGAACGCTACGGCAAGCAACGGGACGACCAGGGCTGCAATCAGGTGTCTCATGGTGGTCCACCTCCTAGAGACTTGAGTGCAAGCGCTTCCTCAAGTGCGCATTGTACTGCGTGCTCTTTAGGGCGCAGTCTAGGAGAGGAGGGGGTCAGGCGGACCCAGATGGATGCCCGGCGCCTTCAGCGCGAGACAGGGGGTGTGGTTCTGGCCGCTCCCGCTGTCCACGCAAAGGCTATGTCCAGCATGACAACTCATTTCGTTTAGGCTTGAAGCCCTAGCGATTTGATGAGGACTGTGAGCCAGCCGGGGGACTGGAGCGGAGGCCCAGAGGTGAGCGGGGCTCCTGGGGGTTGGTTGACCTCTGGCATGAAAAGTCTCCTTCCGCTCAGCCCAGGCCGAGCCATCCAAGAATTGTGGTGAACCATCCGAGGGACTCGCGCAGTGGAGGTTCGGAGGTGACTGGGGCTCCTGGGGGCTGCGTGATCTCCGGCATGACAACTCCTTTCAGCCCAGCCCGAGCCAATTGAGAAGGCTGCCGAACCAGTCAAGGGATTCCCAAAGCTGGGACGCGGGGGTTTCAGGGGCTGAGTCGACAGCGGTGTTGATTCCGAGCTTTGGGATGGCGAACTCCTTCTGTATTGCGTGAATGCTGAGGTGTAACAGAAAGAGTGCGGGGCGGAAGGGGGAGCGGGACGAGGCTTGCGCGGCCCGAACCAGCTTCTGGAGGCGAGACGAGCCTGATGGCTGCCGAGGCGCCACCTCCCGCCCCCCAACCTGAAGCGCCGCCACCAGCTTCTCGAACGCTCCCGAACGAGGCGACATAGCGCATAGCCGCCCACAGCTTCTCCCCAAGCAGAAACGCGGAGCGGAGGCGTTCGTAGACGGTCTTCGGTGGTTTCAGGTGGTGGGTGCCAATGTACTGCCAGATTGCCGTCTCATGCCCGACGCCCTCATCAACCATGCATTTGATGGCATAGAGGTCACCGGGAGTGCCCTTTGGTTTCCGACCGCGCTTGCCTGCCACTGCGCACCCCCCGGGTGCCTTTGGATCTTCCAGCCCCAGCACTTGCCGCTTCTTGGCAGTGAACTCCTCTTCGGTGAGGATGCTTGGTCGCGGAGTTCGGCGAGGGCTTTGAGCGTCTCGATGGTTTCCGAAGTAAGTTCGCCTTTGGCGCTGGCGCCTTCTGTCGCCGGAGCGTCGGGTGAGACCGGATCCAGGGCTGCCAGGTCCACTGGGACGCACTCTCGATCACCTCGCTGGGCCACTACCTCTTCAAAAGCTGCGACCAGGCGCGGTTAGCTGAACATCTTCCTGAACACGGGCTCGAAGGCGGCCTCGATCACGTTCCCACGTCGGGGCTTGGTACCCCCTCCTCGGCCCTGGAGCACCGCCTGGCGGAACGGCTTGTGTTTCATGCGGGCCATTTCCGCGAACAGAATCCTCTCGACCTTCTGGCAATCCACTGCGTCAGGGCAGTGGGAGTTGAGGAAGCTCACAGAGCAGATGCCATCGGCAAAACCCGAGATGACGGACGCAGAGCCGGCGACCTGGTCTTGTGCATCCGAGGGGGCAAGCAGGAGCGCCGCCAGCGATGCGGCCCAGGGTAAGAAGTGAAGCTGAATCCACCAGGAAGATCCTCAACGTCTTAGTCCTCGCCTGCCTCGACGTATCGATGCGCCGTTTCTCGAATCTGATCGGCGAATCGATAGATTTCCTCGACAGCATTGATTGGGTGACGAGTCTCTTCCTTCTCCTCATCGAAGAGCCCGAGGTAGTACTGGCTCGTGTTGAACCATAGGCGACAAACTGGTTTCCGATTGTTGTCGTCTAGAAGGATGCCACAGTAGGTCTTGCGGTCACGGATGGCGATCCGATTCGGTTCGAAGTCTCTACTAAGGATTGCGGTGACGATGTAGTAGCCCTGAAGCTCATCTTCGGTGGTCTCGATACCGTCATCGTCGACCTCGACCTTTTCCGCGTGCTTCGAATTGGGTACTGAAGCCGGGTCCGGGGAAGTTTCGACAGTCGAGCCTTGTTCGGTTGCCAGGGCGGTCCGGAGGCGCTCGCTGATTCGCTCGCTAATGAACTGGGCCATGGCGGTCTTCGTTACTCGAGCGAACTGCTCCAGGACGCCCTGAGTGATGCGACCGTCATAGATCTGGGAGGCGAAGAACCGTGCGAATTCGTCTGACGGCTCGACAAGCTGCTGGGCGAAGAGCTTCTTCACCGCTCTGGTGTATTTCAGGTCGCTTGCGTTCTCGAGAATGTTCTCGAGGTCGAATCTGTCTTTTGAGAACTTCTTGAGCTCCTCGACGTCCGAATCATCAACCCGGCGCAAGTCGATGACCAGGAACGGCTTTGAGTCCATCTTGTTGGGCGCTTCGAGGTCCGAGAAGAACCGATAATCCAGACCATTGGTCAGGACTCCGAACCGAGCCTCGGTGACCGAAAAATATCGAAAGAGCTGAGAGGCGTGCGCCTCGTCGAGACTCGACGTGGCGCTTTTACTCTCGAAGAGAATTGTCGGCCTACCATCGGCCATAATGGCGTAGTCGACTTTCTCCCCCTTCTTTACTCCAACATCTGCGGTGTATTCGGGGATCACTTCTCGAGGGTTGAATACGTCGTATCCAAGAGCGTTGATGAACGGCATCACGAGGGCGTTCTTGGTTGCCTCTTCGGTGTTGATGGCGTCGATCTGACCTGTAGCACGCCGGGCAAGCTCGGCGATTCTGTCGGCGAAGTCCATTTGCTCCTAGCCCTCCATCGCGATGCGAAATCTACGACCTCAACCCGTCTGCGCCGAGGTATGTTTGTATGTCCGGTGGGGGTGCCTTACCGTTGGCGCTCACCTGCGATGACGCTCACCAACCCGATCAACGCAATCACCACCGACACGATCAGTCCCAGTTGTCGATCCTGCATTCGGCCAAGATTGTGAACTCGTCCGCCGCCTACGGTGTTCCCGAGAACTTCAACGCCGGGGACGAACACGCTAGTTTCAAAGAAGGACCAGAAGTAGACCGCTGAGGCGACGCCGCCGAGGAAAAGCAGGGCTCCGAGCCCCTTGAGGAAGCCACCGCTGACCGCCGGGGCAGCCGCAGGCTCATCCGCTTCCGCTCGGCCATCAAGGCTTTCGCCGCAGTAGCGGCACTTGATTGCGGCGTCCTGAATCTCTTCCGCACAGTAGGGGCAGGTTTTCAAGTCACTTCCCTGAGCAACTATAATTTTCGATATTCTGACTTGATTATAATACGAGCTTACATCTGTACTGCGTAAACTCCAAGCCTCAAGGGCCTATTTGAGACGTATGCGGATGCGTCAATCGACTGTGAGCCCAGACTCGCTGTCCATAGCGCTGTCTGGAGTGAAGACGGGTCACAGACCCTGAATCTGCCCATCGTTCACGCCCTTTCTTCGAAGTATGTGTATTTGTCCGGCGCTGGTGCCCGGGCAGCGCTTGGCGTATTTGAGGACCTGAGGCCAGCGAGCCAATGGCGGCTAGACCGGGACGACCCAGGTCGAAAAGTGAGCCGGCGGCACCGTCTTCGGGATGGAGCCGCCGGCTGGGGACAACGAACGGGATGGTGTCGCCGCGGAGCGCCGGGCGGCGCGTCGATCGGCGACGGGGAGATCAGACCATCGCCCGATGGCGGAAGAGTGGGGAGCGTTTGACCGCGGCGCGACAATCCTTCCGGCCCCGCCGCCCTGTAGGGACTGTTAAACTGATCTCTTATGGTCTTCGCGCGGAGGCCTGTTTGACGGGGTTCGAGGGATTCCGCGGTGAGCAAATCTCGTTCTGGGTTCCCGGGGAATTAGAGCTTGCAGGGATCAGAGGTTCGGCGATCAGGGGGGATGGCTTGCGCAAGATAGGAATCTTCGGTTGGGGCATCGTGGCTCCGCGGTCTGAGAACGTCGAGGCCTTTGCGGCCAACCTCGGTTCATCCGAGAGTTGGCTCTCACCTTTCCGCGGCGGCGGTCCCAACAATTTTCTCGTCGGCGATCCGAAATTCGACTTCTCGGCCTACAAGGGCTGGATCGACAACCGGTTCCCGCCCAACCGCTACCCGCAACTGGTCGAGAAGATGGACCAGTCGACGCAGTACGCCGTCGGTGCCTTCATCCAGGCGCTCGGGCAGAACCCGGGACTCGAAGAAGAACTCACCTCCCTCGGCACGGCAGCTCATGTCTACGTAGGTACGGGCCTTGGGGCGTTGCCCACGATCTACGACATCTCGATTGCCCACCACCGGGCGGAGCGCCGCTGGAACCGCTTTTGGTCCCAGCCGGAACGCAACGCGGACCTGCGTCGCTATCTGGCGGATCCCGAGTCCTTCGCGGAGGAGTCCCTGCCGGAGTCACCGGAGGGCCTGGTGGCCGAGGAGCGGGAGCTGGCGCAGGCCGCCTGGGATCGCTTCTGGGCTGCTCGCTCGGACCACCTGGCGGGGTTCCTGGCGGCGATGCGGGAGATCGAGGGACAGCGCGTCGAAGGCGATGTGGAAGCCGGCAAGATGCGCCTGATGAAGTCCAAGCGCCGGCGCCTGGCGCGGTTGAAGGAGGAGTGGGGAGCGCCGCAGCCTCCCTGGGAGGCGGTGTCACCCAAGATTCTGTGGAACATCCACAACTCGCCGTCGGCTCAGATCTCGATGCTCGGGCGGATTACCGGCCTGTCCTTCGCGCCGGTGGCGGCCTGCTCGACCTTCGGGGTGAGCCTGAAACTGGCGATGGACGCCATCGCCCGAGGCGAGATCAAGGCGGCGGTGGTGGGCGCGACGGATCCGGCGCCCCATCATCTGAGCGTCGGTGGCTTCTACAATGCCCGGGTGACGGCGGCGGACGCCTCCGTCTCCAAACCGCTGAGCGAGCTGCGCGGCACCCACGTTTCCGGCGGCTCCGCTCTGTGGATCGTCGGCGATTGGGAGCACATGACGGCCAAGGGCTTCAAGCCCCTGGGAATGGAGCCGGTGGCGGTCGGCGTGTCGGCCGATGCGGACCACATCATCACGCCCTCGAAGGAAGGTCCCCGGGCGGCCGTTCGGCAGGCCCTGGATGAGGCCCACGTCGATCCGTCGGAAGTTTCCACCTGGGATCTTCACGCGACGGCGACTCCGGGCGATTTTCTGGAAGTCGAGACCCTGCGGGGCGTCCTACCGGATTCGGTGCTGGTCACCGCCCGCAAGGGCACCTTCGGGCACGGCATGTCCGCCTGCGGTGGCTGGGAGCTGACCGCCCAGTACCTGGGCTACGCCCGCGGCGAACTTTTTCCGACGCCCCTGGAAACGGCGGAACTCAACGGCGAGATCTCCGAGGTGCACCAGCGGTTCGTGTTCGACTGCGCCCTGGCGGCGCCCGGCGGCTACGCCGGAAAGATGTCGATGGGCATCGGCGGGATCAACGCCTGTGTCCTGTCGCGGCCGCTGTCGGCCGAGTAGAGGCAGGCGGATCCCTCCGGGGATCTACTCTTCGCTCCAGGGCTCGATTTCCAGCGAATAGCCGGCCAGCGCCTGCCAGGCGTCCTCGGCCCCACTTTCTCCCAGCTCGGCCCGGTAGATTCCCGGCGGTAGCGCTGTGGCCGGCACCGTGGCGGTGACGGCGTTGTTGAGCGGGTCGACGGCAATCCTCTCGATCACCAGGCCGGCGCTGTTTTGCAGGCGGAGTTCGAGATTCGCGCTGTCGGCCGCGCCTGCCGGCGCCGGCAGGTTAAGGGTGACCGCCTGCACGCTCGGCGGCAGGGCGATCGCGTTGTCGGCGCTGCCGGACCGTTGGGTATCCACTAGCTTGAAGGCCACAACGTTGGCGAGGGTTGCCGCGGAGGAGGCGGCCAGTCGAACCCGCGCGCCTTCGAGGGCCTGGCTGAGTTCCTCGATGCGGTTCTCGGCCTGAACCAAGTCAGAACGCTGGCTCTGCCAGGTGGTGATCCAGCCGCCGAAGGCGACCAAGCTCATCAGGCCGGCGGCGAGGGCTGCCGGAAGGTAGCTGCGCCGAGGCGCTGCCACGGGCCGCTTGAAGGCGACGACTTGTCCCTCTTCGGCTCGTCCCGCGGTGGCCGACTGGGTTTCCTGCCGCAGAGCGGCGAGGCTCTCGCGCACCATCGCCACCTCCTCCGGATCGGCCAGCTTCTCGATCACCTCCGGGTCGATGGTGGTGCTTCCGCCGAAAACGTAGGCGACCACGTCTTCAGTGGGAATGCGCTGGCCAAAGGTTTGGCCGGCCAGCCACGTTTCGGCCAGCTCCTGGCGCAGTTCCGGGTGTTGGCGGAGAGCTTTTATTACGGTCGCGCGCTCGCCTGGTTCGAGGGTTCCGTTGAGGAACCAAGGCAGCAATTCGCGGATTTGGCTAGAGTCCATGAGTTCAGTCCTTTTGCGCGAAAACCATCATTAGAACGGCATTCGCTACTTAATGGCGCCGCGCGCGATCATCCGTTACGCGGTCTCGCTTCCAAGTAGCTTCTGGCGTAGCTCAATCGCGCGTTTTCGGCAACGCAGGACCCGTACCCGCAGGGTACCCTCGGCCACCTCCATCTGCTGGCTCATCTCGCGATAGCTCAGGCCCCGCAGCACGAGGGTCCACAACTTCCGGCACTCATCGGAGATTTCCCCCAGCACCCGCTCCAGGAGATCCTTGGACTCCTGCCGCAGTTTGGGATCGCTGTCCGTGAGGATGGTCTCGGCCTCGTAATCGGGCATGGCGTCGAGATCCGACCAGTTCCACCGGCTCTGGGATCGAATGCGGTCGAGGCACGTGTGGCAGACCACCCGCCACAGGTAGGTCTTCAAGGCCGATTCGCCGCGAAAGGTGCCGAGCTGGAGGAGGCGGGTGATCTCCAGCCGCACGTCCTGCAAGACGTCGTCCCACTGCGCCATCAAGCGCCGCCGATAGGGCTGTGCGGCATGGTGGATCCAGCCTTCCACGGCCGACATCGCCGCGGGCTGGCCGCTCAGGTAATCGTCGACGAGCTGGGCATCCTCAGGGTGCATGGAATCAAGAGTCCTTTCGCCGCCGATGCTGCCCGACGGACCCCTTGGAGTCAAGGGCGAATCGCTTCGGCCTTGACACTCGAGGCCTTGGTTTCGTACTGTACTAGTGTGATGGTACACAAAGACAACAATGAGTGGGTACCCGTTCTCGATCCGACGAGCGCCGTGCCGATCTACGAGCAGGTCGTGGAACAGGTGGCCCTGGCGGTGGCTTCCGGGCAACTGGTGGCCGGCGATGCGCTCCCTTCCGTGCGGGCTTTGGCCGGCGCGGTCCAGATCAATCCCAACACGGCCGCCCGGGCACTGCGCGAGATCGAGCGCCTCGGCCTCGCCCGCACCCTGCGCGGCGTCGGTTCGGTGGTGGACGACGGGGCGAAAGCGATTGCCCGGGTCAATGCCCGATCCGCGCTGTCTCGCGATGTCGGTGCGCTGGTGCAGATGGCTCTGCGCCTCGGCCTCGACGACGACGAACTGGTGGAAGTCGTGCGCAAGACCTGGAAGGAGATGCACCGTGAAGATGCTGATTGAGGCGGAGGGCGTCCGCAAGAGTTTCGGATCGAACCAAGCCCTGGGCGGGGTGAGCTTCGCCATGTCGCCCGGTGAGGTGGTGGGGCTCGCCGGTGTCAACGGTGCCGGCAAGAGCACCCTGCTCAACCTGGTGATGGGATTTCTCCAGGCCGACGAGGGCCGACTTTCGGTGCTCGGTGTGGATCCCCTGTCCCGGCGTCATCTGGCGCAGGTGGGGTGGATGCCGGAACGACCGGTGTTCCCTTCGTTCCTGACCGTGGAGTCGGCGTTGGCCTTCCAGGCCGCCACCCTTCCCGCGTGGGACGAAGATCTGGCGCGGGATCTGAGGCAGCGCCTCAGGCTGGACGAGCGCGGGTCCGTCCGCTCCCTGTCGCGCGGGCAGACGGCTCGCCTGGCCCTGGTCGCCGCCCTCGCCTCTCGCCCCGACCTGCTGGTGCTGGACGATCCCACCTTGGGCCTCGATCCGGCGGCCCGGCGCCTGCTGCTCGGAGAGCTGCTGGCGACGGCGGCGGAAGCGGGGGCGGGCATCCTGGTCAGCACCCAACTCCTGGCGGAGATTGAGCCGGCCCTCGACCGGGTTCTGGTGCTCGACCACGGTCGGCTCCTGCTCGATGAGCCGGTGGAGGAGCTCAAGAGCCGCTGGCGGCGGATCGAAGTGCCGCGCGATGCGATCGGCCTGCCGGCGGAACTGGTGCCTACATCGATGAACGGCCGAACCTACGCCAGCGCCTGGGACGAGGCCGTCTGGCGCCAGTTCCGGCAAGCCGTACCCAACGCCGCCGCCCATCCGGTGGGTCTCGAAGACATCTTCATCGCCCTGACGGAGGAATCCCATGAAAGCTGACCTTGCCTTTCTGAAGCTGGAGCTGCGGCGGCATTTGAACCTGGTGCTGGTGATCGCCCTCGTCATGCTGAGCCTTCCCCTGATCCATCGCTGGTCGACCGGCCGATGGGATTACTGGTCCGGTGACTGGCCTGCTCTCGTGACGGCCCTTGCTTTGGGTTTGGTGATCCCCCTGGCTGGCCTCGCCATCGGGCTCGGCGCATGGGCCGACGAGCGTTCGTCCGGCACCCTCGGCTGGCTGTACTCCAGGCCGCTCATGGGCCTCCGCCTGTTTGTGTTGCGGGTTTGTGCGGCTCTGCTCTTGCTCCTCTCGATGGTGCTGATCGTGGTGGCTTTCAACGACCAGTCGATCTCCGATCTGAGGTTGCTGCACCAAGATCTGGAGCTTCCCTGGAGTCAGGGCTCAGTCTTGGGAGTCCTGGGAGTCTTCGGTGCCCCCCTGCCCCTGGCGATCGGTTTTTTTGCCTCGGCACTGGCCTCGGATCGTAATCGGGCCCTGCTGATCGCGCTCGGAATTGCCCTGATCCTTGGGATCGTGGCGCCGCTGTTCGTGTGGTCTCAGGGCACCATGGCGGTGTTGCTGATTGCCGGTCAGGGTCTGCTGCAAACCATGAACTTCTATTTCCTGGGGGGCGGATGTTTAGTTGCCCTGGTGGCGGCAGGTTGGGCCGTTCGGCGGGCGCCGGCGGACCGCAGCCGGATCATGAGAGGCCTGAAGGTCTTCGTTCCGGGAGCGATTCTCTTGCTCATCGGGCTCGCTGGATTCGCTCGCGTGCCCTACGGGGTGACATCGGACAAGCCGCAGGCAGTCTTCGATCTGGAGGGCGACCGCTCTCTCGCACTGGTGACGGCTCGAGGCCTTCAGGGGCATTTTCTTCATCCGGTCTTGGAGGGGGGTGGCGGAAGCGAGCGCCGCCTGTTCGTCACCTGGCGGGATGTCTTCCCGGCGCCGGACGGCCGGGGAGCGGTTCTGCAGACCGCGGATTTTCAGCAAGGGCGAGTCTTCTTGTCGGCGGAAGGCGACCTGACGGAGCTGCGGTTGGAGGGGCTGCCGTCGGCCAGGTTTTCTCCCATCGGATGGTCCCCAGACAGCGAGCGGTTCGCCTGGTGGGTGCGCGAGGGCAAGTACTGGACGGGCCTGGCGCTTTTCGAAGGGGACGGCAGGTTGCGTTGGGTGCCGCACTCTCAGCCGCTGCCCAAGGGCTACGGCGCGCACTGGCTCGACTCCCGGAGCTTCGCCGTCATGGAGATCCCTTCCCGCGGAACGGTCATCGATCATTCAACCGAGAATCAGTATCGCTGGCGGGTGATCGATCTCGCAGGCAAGACCGGTCTCGGGCCGACTTCTACCCTCCATCGTGGCTTTCTCTATCCCATCTTTCCGGACTGGGAGCATTCCCTTGGCCTCGGGTTCGGCCGGCTGGCAGATCGGCAGGTGCTGGTCGGAGATCGATGGTTGTTCCGCCGTTCGGTCCGCGACGTTCGTGAACTGGCCTTGCTGGATCCGATCTCCGGAGAGGTCGAGCGGTGGGCGGAAGAGAGGCTAGGCCTCGGCTACGGCCCGTCGGGGCAGGCGGTCTGGCTGGAGAACGGCGCGGTCCTGCGAAGCGCGAACGACGGAGTCGCCACGGAGGCTCTGTGCTCCTACGCCTTCGAGGCGTCGTTCGTCGCCTTCGGCGGAGTGAGAGACGACTGGCTGGTCTTCGCGCACCGCGGATCGGAGCAGGAAGTGGAGCTGTTCGCCTGCCACGCGAAGAGCGGAGAAACGCGCACCTGGCGGCGCCCCTTGGTGCCGATCCGCGGCCCGTGGCACGGTTTCGGCGCGGCCCGGACCAATCCTTCGCTGCCGCTGGCCCCAGTCGAACCGACGCCTGAGGTGGAGGCTGTAGAGTGAACCCTTAGTGGGAATTTGTTAGATCTTTCGGATGTTGTGGCCAAACGAACCGCGAGATCAGGCGCTTTCGACTCCTGATTGAGTGTATTTCGCTCAGGTATTCCGGCCTGGGCTTCTCAGATTTTGGCGGAAGGAGTTTCCTGAATGTCCGAAAGTATGACCCTACCGGTGTTGCCGCTGCGCGACGCCGTGATGTTTCCCGGGGTGACCGTGCCCGTGGCCGTGGGGCGCCCCGGCACTCTGAAGGCGATCGAGGCGGCGATCAAGAGCAACGACAAGCTCCTCTTCGCCGTGGCCCAGCGCCAGAACTTGCAGGAGGTGGGGGCCGAGGGTCTTTACACCATCGGTACGGTGGCTCGTATCGTCCAGCTCCAGCGCGGATTGAACGGCTCCCAGCTGCTGGTGCGCGGCGAGCAGCGCGGCATCGCCCTGCGCATCGCCGAGCACGACGAGTACCTGCAGGCCATCGTGCGGCCGGCCGAAGAGATGGTGCCCCTCGACACGGACGATCCCGCATTCCAGGCGCTTTACCGCGAGAGCCGCGACCGCGCCGCGGAACTGGGTCGGCGATCCGGCCTGCCGGAAGAGGTCATCGATCAGGTGATGGAGACCGTGGACGATCCCGGCCGCTTGGCGGACCTGGTGGCCTCTTATGCCGAGATGCCGACGGCGGATCGCCAGATGCTCTTGGAAACGCTGTCCGTCGAAGAGCGGCTGCGGCGGGTGCTGGTGCAGGTGCAGCGGCAGATCGGTGTGCTGGACGCGCAGGACAGCATCAAGTCCAAAGTGCAGGAAGAACTCGGCGACCGGCAGCGCGAGATGTACCTGCGCGAGCAGCTCAAGGCGATCCAGGACGAGCTGAACGAGGACGACGGTACCTCCGACCTCGACGAACTCAAAGAGAAGCTCGACGCTCTGGAGTTGAAGGACGAAGTGCGCAAGGAGATCGACCGCGAGTGGGCCCGCCTGTCGCGCATCGGCCGCGAGGGCATGGAGTCCCAGGTCATCCGCACCTACCTCGAAACCATCGCCGAGCTGCCGTGGAACGAGCGCACGCCGGAACACCTGGACATTCCCGAGGCGCAGGCGATTCTCGACGAGGATCACTACGGCCTGGACGACGTCAAGGATCGAGTGCTGGAGTTTCTCTCGGTGCGCGCGCTCCACGGTCAGCGGGCCGAAGAGGAAGCCGCCGCCACCGAGGAATCTGCCGCCGCCGAAGGCGCCGGGGAAGAGGCCCGGCTGGATTCCCTGGACGAGGCGGAGTCGCCGAAGGCCTCGGAGGCCCAGAACGACAACCGCAGCCCGATTCTGCTGTTCGTCGGTCCGCCGGGCGTCGGCAAGACTTCCATCGCCAAGTCCATCGCCCGAGCGATGGGCCGCGAGTACGTGCGCATCGCCCTCGGCGGCGTGCGCGATGAGGCAGATATCCGCGGTCACCGGCGCACCTACGTGGGCGCCATGCCCGGGCGGGTGATCCAGGGGTTGAAGCAGGCCAAGACCCGCAATCCGGTGTTTCTGCTGGACGAGGTCGACAAGCTGGGGGCCTCTTTCCAGGGTAACCCGGCCAGCGCCTTGCTGGAAGTCCTCGATCCGGCCCAGAACGACACCTTCACGGACCACTATCTAGGAGTGCCCTTCGATCTGTCGGAGGTGCTCTTCATCAGCACCGCCAACTTCATCCAAAACATCCCGGCGCCGCTGTTGGACCGCATGGAAGTGGTCGACTTCACCGGCTACACGGAGGCCGAGAAGCTGGAGATCGCGCGGCGCTATCTGCTGCCGCGGCAGCTCTCCCAGAACGCCCTGACGGACGAGCAGATGTCCGTGACGGACGAAGCCTTGGGCACCCTCATCTCCGGCTACACCCGCGAGGCGGGCGTGCGGCAGCTCGAGCGGGAGCTGGGGCGCCTGGGCCGCAAGGTGGCCCGGCGCATCGCGGCGCAGGAGGTGGATGGCGGCGTCGAGATCGACGCCGAGGATGTCGGCGAACTCCTCGGCCGGCCGAAGGTGCATCCGGAGGAGGCGGCCCGGGAGGATCAGGTGGGCATTGCCACCGGCATGTACTACACCCCCGTCGGCGGCGACATCATGTTCGTCGAGGCGGAGACCATGGAGGGCAAGGGCGAACTGGTCCTGACCGGTCAGCTCGGCGACGTGATGAAGGAGTCGGCGCGGGCCGCCTGGTCCTTCGCCCGCTCCCACGCCGACCTGCTGCAGATCGATCCGGAGGCCTTCAAAGTCGACGTCCACCTGCACGTACCTGCCGGGGCGATCCCCAAGGACGGTCCGTCGGCGGGCATCACCATGTCAACGGCCCTGGTCTCGCGCCTCTCCGGCCGTCCGGTGCGCCACGATGTGGCGATGACCGGCGAGGTCACCCTCTCCGGCCGGGTGTTGCCGATCGGTGGCGTCAAGGAGAAGGTTCTCGGCGCGGTGCGTGCCGGCATCACCACGGTGATGCTGCCGAAGGCCAACGAGCGGGATCTCGAAGACCTGCCGGACGACGTGCGGGAGCGCATCGAGATCCACCCGGTGGAGGATCTCGGTGAGGCCCTGGCGATCGCCCTACGCGGCGCCGCCTATGAAAACGGTCGGCTGCTCTTCCCGGAATCTCTGACCGGTGGCGATGGCTTGGAGCGCAGCCTGTCGCATTGATGTAGAGAGCGTTTCAGACAACGGAACCGACGGCCGGATCCCCGATTGGGGTCCGGCCGCTTTTCCTTTGACCGAGGTTCTGGAGGATCCGTTCTAAGGGTCTGCCATCTAGTCGGCGCCTGGCGGAGCGCCGGCGGCGTCTATGGTCGGCGGTGTTCCTCACGATCCCGTCGTCTCGGCTTCGATCAGGGGTCGTCCGCCGGCGCCTCAGCCTGCAGGGTCACGGTGCGGGTCACGTCGTTGAAGGGACCCGGAATCGGATTGCCGTCAACATCGATGAGCTCCAGGCGGATCTCGATATTGCCCATCGGCAGCCCTTCGATGACGTGAGGTGTCCACTCGGTGATCACGAACTCGGTACCGTGGATGGTCGCGCGCACATGGCTGCCGTCCGGCGCCAGATCGGTGTTGAGGAGGTAGAAATCGAGCATCAGCTTTTCCGTGTCGGCTCCGGTGTAGGTGCCCTTCGGGCGGCTGTAGAACAGGTGCGGTGCCGCGGCGTCGAAGGCCTTCTGCTCGCCCTCCCCATCGCCCACCGTGAAGTCGAAGACCACCGCCGCGTCGGCCTCTTTGACGCTCTCGTGGTAGGAGCGCGAGAGAAAGGCCAGGGCGACGTGGTGGCCGTCTTTGACCTCGTGCTCGAAGTCCGCCTCGTAGTGCGCCGAGTAGGGGCCGTTGTCGATGATCAGGTGAATGTGCTGGCCCTGGGTGGAGTTGGCGAGTCCTTTCCCTTCCGCATCGGCCGTTTGGATACCCAGTTCGTAGCCTTCGACGGTGAAGTCGAAGGACACGGCACCGCTCGGAACGGTCGCGCCGGCGGCGGGCGATTCGAGGGACAGGCTGGCGCCGGCAAAGGCGGTGGAGTCGGAGTACGGCGTGAGGACGATGGCTTCTTCCACCACCTCTTCAGCGACCGGGTCAGTGTGCGAGGCGTCGTCCGCCGCGTCGTAGGTGCTGGATCCGCCACAGGCCACCATGACGATCAGGCCGGCCAGGAGGAGAAGGAGCAGGGAGAAGTGCAGGGTGGAATAACGCATGGAACGAGACTCCTATGATTTGAACATCGAGCGAGCAGCTTTGAACATCGAAGCCTCTATTCTAGCGGTGATGGGTCATCGCCCCCGTGCTATGCTTCATAAGGCCTAGATTTTATTGAGCTTGGAGGTGTGACCATGAGCTTTTTCCAGATGTCCGATTCCACCCCGCAAAGCCTGCGCCGGTGGCGCTTCGGGATGGCGCTTGCCGCCGCCATTGTCGTGCTCGGCGGCGGTTTTTTCGCGCCGTCCGCCGCCATGGCGGAGACCTTCACCGTCGAGCTGACCGACGGCACCAGCTTTCTCACCCTCTACAAGCCGCAGGAAGCGAGCTGGGACTCGGAGACCATCTTGATCCTGACGGATCAGGGCAACTCGATCGGCATTCCCAAGTCCTCCGTCGCCAGCGTGGTGTCGGAGACGGAGTCCAAGGGCTTCGGCCGGGTGATCGATACCACCACAGTGATTTTGGGTTGGGCCGCCAACGATGCACCCACCGAGACGGATTCGCAGGAATTCTCGACCGTCGAGCGGCTTCAACAGCTATTTAACTCGCAGCAGCAGGACTACTCGGTGCCGCAATTCGTTTCGCCGTCGGAAGCCGGCCGAACCGGCGGCCTACCGGCCTATGGCGCTTCCCCGCAGTCGTCTGGCTTCACCTATTTCGGCGGCTCGCTCACGCCGCGGGCGCCGGCCCCCACCGGCGGCGTGGTGCAGAGCAGCCCGGCCGTCGGAGGACCCGCGCCGGTGGTTTCCACCGGTGAGGTGGGCGGCCCGTAGGCCTCATCTGCCAGGAGATGGAACCACCGCCGGTTCGGCCGGAATGGACTCGGCGGTGACGGTCCCCCCCTCCCTCGGAGAGATTTCCTGCCGTGTTGCTCTACCGCATCGCGCCGGAGGGTTTCTTCGCCGCCGGCGAAAGCCCCGATCGTCTGCGGGTGCTTTTCTCCAGCCCGTTCGAGGTTCCCGTTGCGAGCTGGGAGTTTGGCCGGCCCCTGTCGGCAGGCGATGTCGTTCCCCTGGCACCGGTGGTGCCGTCGAAGATTCTCGGCTTCGGTCGGACCTACCGCGCCCACGCCGAGGAGCTGGGGAACTCCGTGCCGGAAGAGCCTCTGTTGTTCCTGAAGGCTCCGTCTTCATTGATCGGTCCTCGCTCGCCGGTGGTGCTGCCGCCGGAGAGTGAGCGCGTCGAGTACGAGGGAGAGGTGGCGCTGGTGATCCGCCGCCGCATCTCTCGAGTATCGCCGGAAGACGCCCTGGCGTCGGTGTTGGGAGTCACCTGCGGTTGCGACGTGACCGCCCGCGACCTGCAGCGGCGCGATGCGGTGGCCTTCGCCCGCGGCAAATCCTTCGATACCTTCTGCCCGCTGGGTCCGGCGATCCAGGTGCGACCGGACTACGAGGGGATCGAAGTCGTCACCCGGCTGAACGGAGCGGAGCGCCAGCGCGGCCGCTCCGCGCAGTTGGTTTGGCCGCTGGCGGAGCTGGTGTCCTTTGCGTCGCACATGATGACCCTGGAGCCGGGAGACGTTCTGCTCACCGGTACGCCGGAAGGGGTCGGCCCGCTGGCCGACGGCGACCGGTTGGAGGTGGAGGTCTCCGGCGTCGGGGTACTGGCGGTGCCGGTGGAGAAACTCGCGTCGTGAGCTATCGACTCAAAATTCTGACCGGTTTTCTCGTGGCCGCGGGGACCTTTGCCGCCCTCCACTTTTGGCGTGGCTTCCGCCCGGAACACGCCCTGATGGTGGCCATTGCCTGTGGCGCTCTGGCCTACGCCTCGCTCCGCACGGTCGAACGCCTGCTCAACATCTACCGCCGTCGCGGATCCTCGTACTCGGTGGACTGGGACGACTCCTCCGATTGATCGCGCCGGAGAAGGGCTTTCCATGGAGTCACCGCCAGCGCCACGGCGACCAACAGGTGGACCGCGCCACCGATGGTGAATCCCAAGAACAGCAGGGCCATCCAGCTCGATACCAGGCCGAGGGCGAGGGTGGCGCGGAGGGTCGCAGTCGGCATCGGAAAGGGCTAGCTCTGCCGCCGGGCCAATCCGGCGAGCACTTCGTGCAGGATGTCCTTCAGCTCCACCGTGTACTCCGCCAGGTGGCGCAGGTTTTCTTCCAGCCGGTCCGGCCCCGGTCGGGTGAAGGTGCCGGCGCTGCGCGGTCGCACCTTGTGGGTCAGGCGATCGTCGAGGGCCTGGAGGCGAACGTAGGCATTCTGAAGTCGTTGCTGGTCCATGGTGGTGTTCCTATCTTTAAGGGGGATCTGCTGCCGGTTGAAAGCGAAACAGGTAGTCGATGAGTTGGTCGATCTCTTCGGGGCTCAACCGTTTCTCGAAGGCCGGCATGGACTCGTGGCCCTGGGCGATTCGGCGGGTCACCTCGGCGCGTTCGCCGTCGCGGGATTCGGCCAGGAGCGTGGATATTCGCAGATCGAGATTGGGCTTTTCCAGTCGCGGATTGCCTTCCCCCTCGGCGCCGTGGCAGCGGGCGCAGTAGCGTTCATAGAGTCGCTCCGGACTGCGGTCTGCCGGATCCGGCGCGCAGGACGCGAGCCCGGCGAGCAGGGCGAGAGTGGCGATCCCCATCGCAACGCCTCGCCTCACCGCCTTCGTCTCATCGGGCCGCGGAGCGCAGTTCGTCCAGGTAGCCGAGGAGGACGCGCATCTCCTCGCGGGTCAACTGGTCGAAGGCCGGCATCTCCCCGAACACTCCTTCACGGATGACCGATTCGACGGCGATGCGATCCCCGCCGGTGCGCCAGGTGTCGTCGAGCAGGTCGGCGTAGACCTTGCCCATGTAGCGCGGTCGGTTGCCGGAACCATCGATGCCGTGACATTCGGCGCACAGGCTACGCCACAGTTTTTCGCCCTCGGAGCGCTGCGGCAAGAGATCGCATCCGGTGGACGCGATGAGGAGCGAGAGCAGCAGGGATCCGAGACTCAGTTTGACGATCGTTCGGCGCGGTATCGAATTCATCGCGAGTCCTCGGCCGTCGAGCGCCGATGCACCCGGGTCGATGTCGCTTGGTCCCGCGGGCGCACCACGATCTCGTCGATGTTGACGTGCGGCGGTCGGGTCGCGGCCCAGGTCACGCAGTCGGCGATGTCTTCGGCCAAGAGCGGAGTCATCCCTTGGTAGACGGCGGCGGCGCGCGCCTCGTCGCCGTCGAAGCGCACCTGGGAGAATTCCGTTTCCACCAGCCCCGGGTTGACCGCTGTCACCCTCACCGGCTGCCCCAACAGCTCCAGGCGCAGTGTGCCCGTAAGGGCGCGGAGAGCATGCTTGGCGGCGGTGTAGCCGGCGCCACCGGGGTAGACCTCGATGCCGGCGGTGGATCCGATGTTGATCACCTGACCGTTGCCGGAGGCCACCAATTTCGGCAGCAGCGCGCGGGTCATCCGCAAGGTGCCCAGGACGTTGGTTTTGTACATCCACTCCCAGCGTTCGTCGAGGGCTTCGGCCACCGGCTCGAGGCCCCAGGCGCCGCCGGCGTTGTTGACCAGCAGGCCGACTTCCGGCTGTGTCCGGCAGAGGAATTCGACGCTCTCCGGGTCGGTCACGTCCAGGCGGTGGGCGGTGCCGCCGATCTCGCCGGCGAGGGCCTCCAGCCGGTCCAGCCGGCGGGCTCCGACCACCACCCGAAAACCGGCCGCCGCCAGCGAGCGGGCGGTGGCGGCGCCGATGCCGGAACTGGCACCGGTGACGATGGCGGTGGTTTTTCGGCTCATGGATTGCGGGGCGAGGCGTCCGGAGCGGCGGCCGATGCCAGGGCCTCTTCAGACCGTTGTCGCCAGCGGTCCCGGCCGGCAATGGCGACTTCCCGTTCGTTGTCGAAGGACAAGAGAGCAATGCCTTCGTCCCAGGGGAACCAAGCGGCGCCGGAGACCTCCTCCGGATCGTAGTCGTCCGTCGAGCCTTCGATGTACTCCAAGAGGAAGTAATCCACCCGTTTGTGGATTTCCTTGCGGCGGTGCGGGAAGCGGTACTCGATGTAGGGCAGCGGCGCCACCACCTGGCCGGTGACGCCGGTTTCCTCCTGCACTTCCCGCAGGGCCGTCTGTTCGAGGGTTTCGCCTTTCTCGATGTGGCCCTTGGGAAGCTGCCAGCGCTTGCCATCCTGCAGCGAGATCAGCAAGATCTCCCCAGCTCGGACCACCAGGCCGCCGGCGGAATGTTCACGGCGAACCTTCGGAGCACGGTGCCGGCGGCCCGCGCCTGTTTTTTTCTTCTTGCCCTTCATGGCGATTCAGGATCCGTCGCTGGATCTCTTCCCGGGACCTCTCAGTTCGCGCTGCCTTGACCGACCGGCGACCAGCTCGGCAGGGAATTCGGATCCACTCCAACGGAGGCGAGCGCATCCTCCCACATCCGGCTCGGGGTCGGCGAGAAAACGAACTCCGGCACCACCGGCGCGATCAGCCAGTCGTTGCGCAAAATCTCTTCGAGCAGTTGGCCTTCGCCCCAGCCGGCGTAGCCGAGGTACAGGCACATCCGATCCGGCGGCGTGCGCGAGAGTTCGCTCAGGACCGCCACCTGCTGGGTGAGGGACAGTCCCTCTAGCAGCTCATGGCTGGCCTCCGGTGGACCGACCGGCCCGGCGCCGTAGAGCACCGTACCGATCTGCCGCTCGACCGGCCCTCCGAAATGCGCTAGTTGGTCCGGCATACCGCTCCAGTGAAGATCCAGGCCGGCGAGCACTTCGCGAATTTCCAGCGGCGCCTCGCGGTTGAGGACCAGTCCCTCGCTGCCCGCTTCGGTGTGGACCGTCAGCAGGATCACCGTGCGCTCGAAGTCGGGATCCTGCACCTGCGGCATGGCGATCAACAGCACCGGAACGTTCAACTCCAGGCGGTTTTCGCTCATCGGATGGAATTGTAGCGCGCCTTTCGGCCGAGCTTCGGCGGCCTGTGCCGAGCGCTTGGTCTACAATCGCGAGGAGGCTCCCTCAAGGGGCACGACGACCCTTTCGGGGAGAACCTAAAGTCCCTGGATTTGATATTGGAGACACCACCTATGCCGGACCCCACCTCCCCGAACACCTTTGGTACCCACGGCCACTTCGAGGTCGGCGGCAATCGGTTCCGCATCGCGCGGCTACCGGCCCTGGAAGATCGTGGACATTCGATGGCGCGCCTGCCCTACGCCCTCAAGATCCTGCTCGAAAACCTGCTGCGGCGGGAGGATGGGGGCGCCGTCACCATCGACGACATCAAGGCTCTGATCGCCTGGCAGCCGAACGCCAGGCCGGCCACGGAGATTGCCTTCATGCCGGCGCGGGTTCTGCTCCAGGACTTCACCGGCGTGCCGGCGGTGGTCGATCTCGCCGCCATGCGCGACGCGATGGGTGATCTGGGAGGAGATCCCACCCTGATCAATCCCATGCAGCCGGTGGAGCTGGTGATCGACCACTCGGTGCAGGTGGACGCCTACGGCCGCGAGGCGGCACTGCTGATCAACTCCGAGAAGGAGTACGAACGCAACCGCGAGCGCTATGCCTTTCTGCGTTGGGGCCAGCAGGCCTTCGACAATTTCAAGGTGGTGCCGCCGGAGACCGGCATCGTCCATCAGGTCAACCTCGAATACCTGGCCCGCGGTGTGATGGTGGACGCCGGCGATGATCATCCCTTCGCCTATCCGGACACCCTGGTGGGCACCGACTCGCACACCACCATGATCAACGGCCTGGGCATTCTGGGCTGGGGGGTCGGCGGCATCGAGGCCGAGGCGGCGATGCTCGGCCAGCCGATCTCCATGCTGATCCCGCAGGTGGTCGGTTTCCGCATGACCGGCGAGTTGCCGGAGGGAGCGACGGCGACGGACCTGGTGCTGACGGTCACCGAGCAGCTCCGCGCCAAGGGGGTGGTCGGCAAGTTCGTCGAGTTCTTCGGGCCCGGATTGAGTCAGCTTCCGCTGGCGGACCGGGCCACCATCAGCAACATGTCGCCGGAGTATGGCGCCACCTGTGGCCTGTTCCCGGTGGACGACGTGGCGATCGAGTACATGCGCTTCACCGGTCGGCCGCAGGAGGTCGTCGAGCGCACCGAGGTGTACTTCAAGGAGCAGGGCATGTTCCACACCCCGGACAGCCCTGAGGCTGAGTACACGGACACCCTGGAACTGGATCTTTCCACCGTCGAGCCGTCCATGGCGGGCCCCAAGCGGCCGCAGGATCGCATCTTCCTGGGCGCCGTCAAAAATTCCTTCCTCGATGGTTTGGACGATCTGCGGGGCGGCTCGAAGGGTCAATCCAAGGGCAAAGCCGGCAGGCTGAACGTGGTGGACGGCGCGGGCGGCGGCACGGCCGTCGCAGTCGCCGCGCCCAAGGTGCTCGCCGACGGGGCCGTTCAGGTGACCCGCGGCGACGAGACCTTCACGATCACCGACGGCTCCGTCGTGATCGCCGCCATCACCAGTTGCACCAACACCTCCAACCCATCGGTGATGGTGGCCGCCGGCCTGGTGGCAAAAAAAGCCATCGAGCTGGGCCTGGAGGTCAAGCCGTGGGTCAAGACCAGCCTGGCGCCGGGCTCCAAGGTGGTGACTCGCTACCTCGAGGAGGCCGGCCTGATGGACTATCTGGAAGGCCTCAGATTCCACCTGGTGGGCTACGGCTGCACCACCTGCATCGGCAACAGCGGCCCCCTCGATCCGGAAATCTCCGAGGGCATCCACGCCGGTGGCCTGGTGTGCGCTTCGGTGCTCTCCGGCAACCGCAACTTCGAAGGCCGCATCAGCCAGGACGTGCGCGCCAACTACCTGGCCTCGCCGCCGCTGGTGGTGGCCTACGCTTTGGCCGGCCGCATCGACATCGATCTCTACAACGAGCCGCTGGGAACGGATCGCAACGGCGAAGACGTCTTCTTAAAAGACCTCTGGCCTTCCCAGGAAGACATCCGCATCACCGTCGGCGCCGCCCTCCAGGCGGAGATGTTCAAGGACGAGTACGCCAGCGTCTTCGATGGAGACGAGCGCTGGCGTTCGCTGCCGGTGCCGGACGGCGAGACGTACGCCTGGGCGGAAGACTCCACCTATGTCAAGCAGCCGCCCTACTTCGACGGCATGGGCACCGAGCCGGATGCTCTGCCGGAGATCCGCGGTGCCCGGGTGCTGGCACTCCTCGGCGACAGCATTACCACTGACCACATCTCCCCGGCGGGCGCCATCAAGGCCGACAGCCCGGCCGGTAAATACCTCCAGGAGCACGGCGTGGCGCCTAAGGACTTCAATTCCTACGGCTCCCGGCGCGGCAACCACGAGGTGATGATGCGCGGCACCTTCGCCAACATCCGCCTGCGCAACCAGCTCACGCCGGAGATCGAGGGTGGCTGGACTTTGTACCTGCCGGATGGCGAGCCGATGACCATCTTCGACGCCGCCATGAAATACCGCGCCGAGGGCACCCAGCAGATCGTCCTCGCCGGCCGCGAGTACGGCACCGGATCGTCCCGCGACTGGGCCGCCAAGGGGCCGAACCTCCTCGGCGTGCAGGCGGTGATCGCCGTCAGCTACGAGCGCATCCACCGCAGCAACCTGGTGGGCATGGGGTTGGCACCGCTTGAATTCCTGCCGGGCGACTCGCCGGACTCTCTCGGCCTGAACGGTCACGAGCTGTACGACATCGAGGGCCTCGCCGAAGGCGTCGAGTCCAACTTCGCCGGCGGCCGCGAAGTCACCGTCACCGCCCGGCCGGAAGAGGGCGAGGCGATCGAGTTCAAGGCCAAGGTCCGCCTCGACACGCCGCAGGAGATCCAGTACTTCCGCCACGGCGGTATCCTGCACTACGTGCTCAGGCAGTTGCGGGGGTAGGAGGGGCCGTTCTCCACAGCCTTTCACTGAGGGTGCTTGCGTACTTGCGCCCGTGGGGAGTTTCCCCCTCTCGCTCTTCGGGCTAAGGTGTTGCGTAGGCCTAATCCCCTGAACATAGGGGTGTTTACTCCTTTTCTCTTTAGAACCGGTGGGCCGTAGACCTAGCGTTCGGACCTGGTGATTGACAAATAGGACCAATTTGGTCCATGATCCTCGCGACCCCCTGTCTCTGCGAGCGTTCTACTAGATCTCCTGGCTTCTCCAATTCAGTCTCAGTACGGGGTCAACATCCGTTCACCATTCTGATCGAGTGGGCCTCGCCCATCGCGGAGCGCCGGTAGCAAACATCCGATCGTGAAGACGTCACGCAATTTACCCCCACACCACAACGAGACCAAGGCACTTGGCTCATTTCGGAGATGTATATGTTAGCAAGAACGCCCGTTCGTCTACTCGTTGTCGCAGTGTTGTTCATGACACTCATACCCTCAGCAGTCACCGCTCAGGCCCAGGAAGAGTCCACTCCTCCGCGAGAGGCTCAAGACGGCGCCGTAGAAGACGAGAAGGCTGCCCCTGACGAGGTGGTGGAAGAAGAAATCGCCGTCGTAGGCAAATACCTGTATGCCGACAAGGTCAAAGCCCTCAAGACACCGACCCCAATCATCGACGTGCCGCAGAGCCTGTCGATCACTACCGAGGCCCAGCTCGACCGACAAGGCTTCACGAGCATCGGTGAAATCGTGAACTACACCCCGGGGGTCAACACGTCCCAGGGTGAGGGCCACCGCGACGCGATCGTCTTTAGAGGGGTGCGCTCAACGGCCGATTTCTTCATTGACGGGGTTCGCGACGACGTGCAGTATTACCGCCCGCTCTACAACCTCGAGCAGGTGGAGATTCTTCGCGGTCCGAATGCACTTCTCTTCGGCCGCGGTGGCACCGGCGGAATTCTGAACCGCGTCACCAAGAAGGGCTTGATCGGAGAGTCTTTCTCGAGTTACCAGGCGCGCTCCGATTCCTTCGGCGAGTTTGGCGTTCAGGTCGACGGCAACTTCGGCTCCAGCGACAAGCGAGCCTTTCGCGTCAACGCTCTCTACGAAAATCTCGACAATCATCGCGACTTCTACGACGGCGAGCGCATCGGCATCAACCCTACCGCCAAATTCGAGCTGACGCCGTCGACAACCCTCGATGTGTCGTACGAGTATGCTGATCATCAGCGATTCGTTGACCGAGGCATTCCGACGGGATCCGACGGACGCCCCGTCGAAGCCCTCGAAGACATCGTTTTCGGTGATCCCGAGCTCAACACGACCGAGCTCGAAGCCCACCTGCTTCGCGCGAGTCTCGAGCACAACTTTTCGAGCCGCCTCAAGGGCAACTTCAGCGCCTTCTATGGCGACTACGACAAGCTCTACCAGAACTTCTACGCCAACGACTATGACGAAGCGACGAACATCGTCGAGCTGGACGGCTATGTCGACACCACACAGCGTCAGAACCTGATTTTGTCCGGGGATCTGATCGGAGAGTTCGACACCGGCGGTCTGCGCCACACGGTGATCGTCGGCACGGAATACATCGATACCTCGTCGGATCAGAATCGATTCAACTCGTTTTTCGACACCTCCGCTGCGGACGGTACGAGAACGGATCGGGCGGAATTCTTCGCAACTCGCGACATCCTGCGAAATGGTGTGGGCGTTCTGGCCGACGGCCGAATCGCGACCAACAGCTTTTCGACGGATCTCAACGACGATACGCGGGTCGGCGTCGAGGTCGTTTCGGTCTACGTTCAGGACGAGATCGAGCTTTCGGACAAGTTCGACGTGGTGATCGGCGCCCGATTCGACAGTTTCGACATCGAAGTCTTCAACGTGCCGGCGAACGACATCCGGACACGGACCGACGAAGAGGTTTCGCCGCGTCTAGGCTTGGTCTTCAAGCCGCAGGAGAACGTCTCTCTTTACGGCAGCTACAGCGAATCCTTCCTGCCGCGCAGTGGTGAACAGTTCGCCAACATCAACGGCGACAACAATCGCCTGGATCCGAACACCTTTGCCAATCTTGAGGTAGGTGTGAAGTGGGACCTCAGTCAGCGCCTGAGTCTGACAGCCGCGCTGTTCGAGGTTGAACAGGAGTCGCCGGTGGTTTCGGACTCGGACGCTGGAACCTTCGACGTGATCGAGACCTCGGTCGACGGGTTCGAGGCGCAGCTCCAAGGACAGCTGACGGATCGATGGTTCATCGCCGCCGGATACAGCTATCTGGATGGCGAACAGGCGAACGGAGTGCGTCGGCCGCGCGAATTGCCCGAGAATATGTTCTCGCTCTGGAACAACTACGAGGTGACGAGCCGGTTTGCCCTGGGAATTGGGTTGACCTACCAAGATGAAAGTTTCATCAACAACAGCAATAGCGCGGTGCTGCCGAGCTATACCCGAGTGGACGCGGCGGCCTACTACGACGTGTCCGATACGCTGCGGGTTCAGCTCAACATCGAAAACCTGACCGACGAGCTGTATTTTCCCAACTCACACAGCACGCATCAGGCGACCGTGGGCGCGCCTCTCAACGCAAGCCTGTCCGTCAGAGGGCGGTTCTAGCCTGCTAGCGCCTTCCTAGCCGAGAGAGCCAGGGGACCTGTGGCCACACAGGGACCTTGGCTCTCGAAGCGAAACCCCAGCGAGGCCGAAGCGGCTCGGAAACCGGCGGTCCTATGTAGAATCGTCTAGTCTGGATCGCGCTTCGCCATGTACACCATCTTCAAGGACTTCACCTTCGCCGCCGCCCACTTCATCGTGGGCCACACGGGCGGCTGCGAAAACCTCCACGGCCACAACTACCGGGTGCGGGTGTACGCCGCTGCCGAAACCCTCGATGAGTTGGGCATGGTGGTGGATTTCGCGGACTTGAAGGCGGCGATGGCGGAGGTGGCCGGCCCCTTCGATCACCGGGTGATCAACGACATCCCACCCTTCGATAGGCGAAGCACCACCGCCGAAAGCCTGGCCTCGTACATCCACCAGCAAATCTCCGGCCGCCTCGGGTCGGACGGACGGGTGACGGTGCCGCGGGTCGAGGTGTGGGAGAACGATACCTCCTGCGCCATCTACCAGCCATGACCACGGTTGTGGCAGCACCGGCCTCCTCTGTCCTCGAGCTACCGCCGGAAGAGCGCCTCAAGATCCACGAGGTGTTCTACTCGCTGCAGGGCGAGTCCACCGCCATCGGTCGCCCCTGTGTCCTGATCCGCCTCACCGGCTGCCAGATGCGCTGCCGCTGGTGCGACACCACCTACAGCTTCTACGAAGGCGACTGGCGGTCTCTCGACGACCTGCTGGCGGAGGTCGAGGAGATCGGCTGTCCGCTGGTGGAGGTCACCGGCGGCGAGCCTTTGCTGCAACCGGGCGCGCTGCCGCTAATGCGGGAGCTGTGCGACCGCGGCTACGAGGTACTCCTCGAAACCGGAGGCGGGGTGGACATCGGCGCCGTCGATCCGCGGGTGCGGCGCATTGTGGACGTCAAGTGCCCCGGCAGCGGCGAGGCGGAGAACTACCACTGGCCGAATCTCGACCTGCTGACGCCGCTGGATGAACTCAAGTTCGTGTTGGCGGACGAAGGGGACTACCGTTGGGCGCGGGAGCTGATTCGGACGATGGAGAAAGACGGCCGCCTGGCGTCCGTCCGGGCGGTGCACCTGTCGCCGGTTCACGGTGAGCTGGAAGCCACCGATCTCGCCGATTGGATCATGCGCGACCACCTGCCGGTGCGCCTTCAGTTGCAGCTCCACAAGCTTCTCTGGGGCGCCGAAACTCGGGGCGTGTAGTCCTCACCAGTCCGTGGTGAGAATCCTGCGGTTCGTCTCACGCTAGGTCAGGGGTGTCGGTCCATTTCCGCGCCGCCTAGGCGATGCACACTGCAGAAAAGCTTTTCAGTGGATGGCTTCCGAAAAAATCCCTACGCTGACTGGAGGACAGGGGGCGTTCACCCAACGCCAACCCTCCTTCAAGAGCGCCACCAGGTCTGCGAGTTCCTCGAGCGATAAGGCCAACATGACGCGTGCCGACTCGATCTGCAAGAGCATGACCTTCTCGCGGCTGGTCTTGGACTTTTGAGCGCGTTGGATGTCGAAGAAGAAGCTCGCGATGGTGTGGAGTTCTTGCGGACGGGCAGTGAAATACGCCGTGCCGATCTGAAATCCCAGCGTGCCGCACTCCAGGCACTGAGTGAGGTGCCCCGCGCCGGCTCGGTAGCTGCGAGTGGCGCATTCGCTTCGGTCACACATGTGGAACCTGCTCCGAGAACGGTGCTGACAAAGGGGAGAGCATTGTGCCTAGGGGGTCTCCGCTGTTTGGAATTCTGGAGGCCGCCAGCGGGTGGCCTCGCGGTTCGCAGCCCACTCGATGGCCCGGTGCTCTGATGGCGCGCCGGGCCAGGCCACGGGCCGGAGGTCGGCGAAGTTTTGATCTGGCGCCGAGAGTTTGTCCCACAGGGCGAGACAGGCCCGGTATTCGGGGAGCGCCAAGGAGTGGCCGGTCGTCGAGTCAACGAACACCGGATGACTGTCGAGCACGGGCCGTGCGGAGAGCCTGCTCTCGCCCAGCGCAATGGGCAAGGTAGAAAGGAGAGCGAAGAAGAGCGCAACGGCGCCGAAACCGGCGTAGAGCCGCAACACCGGCTTAAGGCTGGTAAAGCGACCATGCACGCCGGGCCGGGCGTTCAAGAGACCCGCTCCTCAGAGCCAGCGACATCGCTGCCGGCGGGCGAAGACGGGCGACCTGTGTTGATCTGCTCGGTACTCATTGGACTCTTCCTTCTCTTTGTTGAGATGTAGTCTCAACTGAGTGCCTCTTAATACTGGACCAAACTGGTACAGTTTGTCAAGGTCGCCCTACCCTGGAAGGGGGGTGAGCGCCGCCGGTCGGCCGGCACTCCGCCTTGCGGAGAACTGTCCGGGCCGGTAGACTCAGCGCGGTGATTCCTTTACGAGGGATAATCGTCGAAGCGCGCATAACGCCCCGTCCGGCTGTCCTTTGCAGCACATCGCAGCGCAGTTTTTGAATTCGGAGTTTTCATGAGCACAGCGAAACTGACTTTTGAGGGTCAGGAGATCGAGTTCCCCGTCGTCGAAGGTACGGAGGGCGAGAAGGCGATCGACATCGCCCGCCTTCGTGCGAAGACGAAGGGTGCGATCACTCTCGATCCGGGCTACGGCAATACCGGTTCCTGCTTGAGCGCGATCACCTTTATCGACGGCGAGAAGGGCGTGCTGCGCTACCGCGGTTATCCGATCGAGCAGATCGCCAAGTCTGCCGACTTCTTGGAGGTCTGCTTCCTGTTGATCCACGGGCACCTGCCGAGCCGGCAGGAGTACGACGCCTTTCGCCACAACCTGACGTACCACAGCCTGCTCCACGAGGACATGAAGAAATTCTTCGAGGGCTACCCGCCGACGGCCCATCCGATGGCGATTTTGTCGTCCATGGTGTCGTCCCTTTCGGCCTACTACCCGGAAGAGGAGTCGGAGGACATCGACGCCAACGTCGTTCGGCTACTGGCCAAGATTCACACCATCGCGGCCTTCTCCTACAAGAAGACGATCGGTCAGCCCTTCATGTACCCGCGCAACGACCTGGACTACTGCTCCAACTTCCTCCGCATGATGTTCGGGGTGCCGGCGGAAGAGTACGAAGTGCCGGTGGTGCTGCGCGAGGCCCTCAATCTGTTGCTCATCCTGCACGCCGACCACGAACAGAACTGCAGCACCTCGACGGTGCGGATGGTCGGCAGCAGCGAGGCGAACCTGTTCTCCTCGATCGCCGCCGGCATCAGCGCCCTGTGGGGACCCCGCCACGGCGGTGCGAACCAGGCGGTCATCGAGATGCTGCAGCGCATCCACGCCGACGGCAGCGACTACCAGAAGTACATCGATAAGGCGAAGGACAAGGAAGATGAATTCCGCCTGATGGGCTTCGGCCATCGGGTCTACAAGAACTTCGATCCGCGCGCCCGCATCCTGAAGGCGACGGCGGACAAGGTGCTCGACGCCCTGGGGGTCCACGATCCGCTCTTGGACATCGCCAAGGAACTGGAGACGGTGGCCTTGAACGATGAGTACTTCGTCGAGAAGCGCCTCTACCCGAACGTCGACTTCTACAGCGGCATCATCTACCGTGCGATGGGCATTCCCACCCAGATGTTCACGGTGATGTTCGCCCTCGGCCGTCTACCGGGCTGGATCGCCCACTGGCTGGAGATGCGCTCGGCGCCGTACAAGATCAACCGGCCGCGCCAGATCTACACCGGCGAAACGGAGCGGAAGTATGTTCCGCTCGATCAGCGATGAGGCCGTTCGAGCGGCTCTAGTCTTGCGGCAGGCTGACTTTGCGGCGAGTCGTTTTGACGGCTCGCCGTTTTTCGTTGAGGCTGGTGGAGACTACAGGTTCCGCCCCAGCCGTCGGCGGATCTTCGAACGGAACGTCTCCATCTTCTCGAGTAGGGAAGGCCAGCGCTGGAGGCCGCGCTGAATCCAGCGGTGGATCGCGCCGCTGACCACCGACAGCAGTGCCAAGCCCACGGCGATGGTCAGGATGCCTTGAATGCCCGGCAGCACCAGGCCGGCGACCCCGATCAGGACCAGAATCCAACCGACGGAAAACAGCAACACCCGCATCCAGGGTGAGATGTCGCCGGTCGCGGTGGCGCCGCCGCCGATTGCCGCAGAGGCCTGCATCGAGTCCGAATCGAGCAGTGAAGAATCCCCGCGCCGTCGATTCGGAGCGTCGGGCGAATCGGAACGTGCCCGCGGAGAGACTGCATTGCGGGCGGGCGGGGGAGGGGCCGATTCAGTCATTGCGTCTTACCTACGTGCTTCTACTGTAACCGGTTTTTGGTCCGCTCTCTTCCCGCGGCGCGGTGGCAATGCCGTGAACTCCCTCCCGACCCTGCTGGTCAACGCTGTGAGAATCCGTTCCGGCCCAGCCGGTTGACAAACAGGACCAGAACGGTCCAGAATCGATTTTGGTTCTTGAGAGGTAGTCTCAACTAGCGCAGCTAGTGCTTGGTGAGGCCTGGGCCGAGGTAGTCTTCGGTGGAGGAGCGGGGATCAGCGAGTATGAAACATCAGAGGGAGCGAGAGCAATTCGTTCAGGGCGTGCGCCAGCGGGGCCTCCGCATGACCGCCGAGCGTCTCGCCCTGTTCGATGAGATCTTCTCCCATCACGGTCATATCGACGCCGACCAGCTCCTCGCCACGCTGCGCGAGAAAAGCGCCAAAATCTCCCGCGCCACGGTTTACCGTACCCTCGATCTGCTGGTCGAGTGCGGGCTGGTTCACAAGCATCGCCTAGGCCGCAATCGATTCCTCTACGAACACATCCACGACGGTCTTGGCCACAACCACCTGGTCTGCGCAGAGTGCGGCCGGGTGGCGGAGTTCGTCAGCCCGGGAATCAGTGCGCTGCAGAGCGAAATTTGTCGCGCCCACGGCTTTTTGCCATCGCGGCACACTCTGCAGATCACCGCTGTATGCGCAGACTGCGGGGGTGACGGTGACCAGGATTCCTCTCGCAACGGAACCTAGTGATTCATCCGGGCGCAGCCCGAACTCATTCGTATCTCTTGGAGAAACCGCTTTGAAAACTTTGCGCTGGATTCCGGCCTTAGCCATACTCTGTCTGACCGCCTGTTCCCCCGCCGCCACTCCACCGGTGGAAGAAGAGGTAGAGCAAAACGTCACCGTTTACTCGGGCCGCAACGAGAGCCTGATCGGCCCGCTCCTGGCTCGCTTCAAGGAGCAGACCGGCATCACCGTCGACGTGCGCTACGGCGACACCGCGGAACTTGCCGCCACCCTGCTCGAAGAAGGCGCCGCAACGCCGGCGCAGGTCTTCATTTCGCAGGATGCCGGAGCCCTCGGAGCGGTGGCCGCACAGGGTCTGTTCAAAACCCTACCGGCGGACGTCACCGGCCGCGTGCCGGCCCGCTTCCAAGACCCCCAGGGCCGCTGGGTGGGGGTGTCCGGCCGCGCCCGGGTGGTGGTCTACAACACGGCAAGCACGACTCCGGAAGAGCTGCCCCAAAGCCTGGCGGCGGTCGGTGAAGAGCGCTTTGCGGGCAAGTTCGGGGTGGCGCCCTTGAACGGGTCTTTCCAGGCCCACATGGCGGTGGTGAAGGTGGCCGAAGGCGATGAGGCGCTGGAAGCTCTCCTCGCCGCCATCGCCGGCAACGATCCCCAGCGCTATCCCAAGAACAGCGCCATCGTCGAGGCGGTGATCCGCGGCGAGGTGGATTGGGGACTGACCAATCACTACTACCTGTGGCGCGCTCTGTCGGAGAATCCCGAGGCGCCGGCGAAGAACTACTTCATGCCCGAAGGGGCCGCTTCATCCTTCGTCAACCTGGCCGGTGCGGGAGTGCTCAGCGAGGACGAGGCTACTCTGGAACTGGTCCGATTCCTGGTCTCCGATGAAGCACAAAGCTATTTCGCGGACGAGACCTTCGAGTATCCCCTCGTCGCCGGGGTGGCCGCTTCCACCGATCTGCCGCCCCTCGACGGTGTCGAGGTGCCGGACGTCGACTTCGCACAAGTTGCCGACGCCCTGCCGGCGACTCTCGAAGCGATTCGCGCTAGCGGCCTCGAGTAAGGCAACCGGGTGGCGGGATCGATCGCCGAGGGTGGAGGCAACACCGGGAGCTCGGGTCCGTTGGGACCGGGCCACCTCACCGGCTCCACCCTCCTACCGGAGAAGCATCCGAGAGCTTTCCGCCGGGCTCGCCGACGAAGCCGTCGGAGGGCTCCTCTCTGGCTGTCGATTCCCGCCGTTCTCACCGCCCTCGCCGTCTCGCTACCCCTCGCATACCTGCTGGTCCGCTCGGCGAGCGGTGGCTGGTCGGCCTACCGGCAGGCGGTGTTCTCCGGCCGCACCCTCGAACTCCTCGTCTCGACCCTCGCCCTGGTTGCCGGCACGGTGACCCTGGCCCTCACGGTGGCGGTACCCCTCGCCTGGCTGGTGGCCCGCACGGACCTGCCCGGCCGGCGCTTCTGGGCGGTGGCCGGGGCGCTGCCGCTGGTTTTTCCCTCCTACGTTTCGGCCTTCGCCTTGGTCGCCGTTCTCGGTCCGCGCGGTTATCTGCAGCAACTCCTCGGCGTCGAACGCCTGCCGGACTTCATCTACGGCTACGGCGGCGCCGTTTGCGCCCTGGGACTCTTCACCTACCCGTACATCTTCCTGCTGCTGGTCGCCGGCCTGCGGGATCTCAACCCGGCCTATGAAGAGAGTTCCCGCACCCTCGGAGCGGGCCGCTGGAGAACCTTCTTCCGGGTGGTCCTGCCCCCTTTGCGCCCGGCCATCTTCGGTGGTTCGCTGCTGGTGATCCTCTACACCCTTTCGGACTTTGGCGCCGTTTCCATCGTGCGCTACGACACCTTCACCTACTCCATCTACAATGCCTACCGTGGACTCTTCGACCGCAGCGTTGCCGCTTCCCTGGCCACCGTGCTGGTCGCATTGACGGTGGGCTTCATCCTTTTGGAAGCGCTGCTCCTACGCCGCCTGCGGCCATCGCCACCGGTCGCCGCGCGCCCGGCCCAGCCGCTGCTGCTGGGTCGCTGGCGCCGCCCGGCACTGGCCTTTGTGACCTTGCTGTCCGCGATCACCCTGGGCATTCCCCTGATCGTGCTCATCTCCTGGGCGCTGCGGGCCGTGCGCTCCGGCGGAGGGTTCGAGACCGTGGCGTCGGCCGCTGCCGGTTCGCTGACGGCGGCGCTCCTGGCGGCGCTCGTCGCGATGGCGCTCTCCCTGCCGGTTACCGCCTGGTCGCTGCGTTTCCCGGGGCCGGTGAGCCGCCTGACGAACCGTCTGAGCCATGCCGGATTCGCCCTGCCGGGCATTGTCATCGCCCTGTCCCTGGTCTTCTTCTCCATTCGCTACGCGCGGCCGATCTACCAGACCCTCGGCCTGCTGGTGGCGGCCTATGTCGTGCGCTTCTTGCCGGAAGCGCTGGTGGCCAGTCGCGCCGCCCTACAGGCGGTCGCCCCACGCTTCGAGGAGTCCTCGCGCAGTCTCGGTCGCGGTGCCTGGAAGACCTTCACCGGGTTGACCGTGCCCCTCGCCCGGCGAGGGGTGCTCGCCGGCGGTGGGTTGGTTTTTCTCACCGCCATGAAGGAATTGCCGGCCACCCTCATCCTGCGGCCGATCGGTTTCGAGACTCTCGCCACCCGCATCTGGAGCAACGTTTCCGACGGCATCTACTCCCAGGCGGCGGCGCCGGCCCTGGCTTTGGTCGCGGTGTCCGCCCTGCCGGTCTATTTCTTGATCATCCGCCCGGCTCTGGCACCCCGGAGGGCGCGGTGACCGCCGCTCACACCGAGCCGATCGTCCGTCTGCGGGGTCTGGTTGTGGCCTACGGCGACCACCGGGCGGTGGACCGGGTCGATCTCGACATTCGGCGCCAGGCGGTGACGGCCATCCTCGGCCCGAGCGGTTGCGGCAAGACCAGTCTGCTGCGGGCCATCGCCGGTTTCGAATCCCCCCGTACTGGCGCCATCGAGCTGGACGGCGAGGTGATCGCCACGGTCGATGGCGAACTACCGCCGGAGAAGCGGCGGGTCTCGATGATGTTCCAGGAGGGCGCCCTCTTCCCGCACCGCACCGTGGAGGGCAACGTGCTCTACGGACTCGCCGGCGGTGAGTCGGCCCGGCGGCGAGCGCAAGAGGCGCTGGAGCTGGTGGGAATGGCGGAATACTCTAAGCGCTACCCGGACGAGCTTTCCGGTGGCCAGCAGCAGCGGGTGGCCCTGGCCCGGGCGCTGGCGCCTTCACCTCGGTTGGTGTTGCTCGACGAGCCCTTCGCCAATCTGGACGCCGCTTTGCGGATGCAGGTGCGGGAAGAGGTACGCGCCATCCTCGAGACCGCCGGCGCCACCGCCATCCTGGTGACCCACGATCAAGACGAAGCCCTCAGCATGGCCGACGTCGTGGTGGTGATGGAACATGGCCGCGTCCTCCAGGCGGGTACTCCGGAGGAGGTATATCACCGGCCCGCTTCACCGGCGGTGGCGCGCTTCGTCGGCGACGGCCAATTCTTCGAGTGCGCCGTCGCGGACGGCTGGGCGGAGTCCCTTTTCGGCCGGGTGAGAACCGACGCACCGGACGGGCCCGGACACCTGCTGGTGCGGCCGGAAGACTTGGAAGCGCGAGCGGCGGACATCCGCGGCGACTCCACCGGCACGGTGCTCCGCCGTCGCTTCTTCGGCCACGACCTGCTCGACGAGATTCGCCTCGACGCCACCGGAGAAACGCTGTGGGTGCGCGGCTTTTCGCGGTCGGACTATCGGCCCGGATCGCGCGTCTCCCTAACCCTGAGGAACGGGGCCCTGCGCAACGGATTCGACGAAGCCGCGAGCCAGGGGGGCGCCCGAGTATTCCCGTTGTCGTCGTGATCCGCGCTTTTCTGTTCTATTTGTCGGTTCTGGCTCTCGCTCTCGGCTGCGCCGCGCCGCCGCCGGAGGACGCGCCACCGCTGCTGCTGGTGGGGATCGACGGTGGCGAATGGCAGGTGATCGAGGGACTGTGGCGGGAGGGCCGTCTGCCGGTGTTGCGCTCCTTGGCCGACCGTGGCGTGCGGGCAACCCTGGGTACCGACTACGCGGCCTCGCCGGTGATCTGGACCACCATCGCCACCGGCCGCCTGCCGCGTGATCACGGCATCACCGACTTCGTCGTGCCCACGCCGCGGGGAGATGTGCCCGTGACCTCGGATCTGCGGCGCGTGCCGGCGCTGTGGAACATGGCCTCCACCGCTGGCCGCCGGGTGGCGGTGCTCGGCTGGTGGGCCTCCTGGCCGGCGGAACCGATCACCGGAGTGATGGTGACCGATCGAGTGCTGCTCAATCTCGACCGCGCCTTCCACCCGCCGGAGCGTCAAGACTGGCTCGACCAACACATCGCCGCCGCGGCCGCGGATCCGGTGGTCCCCACGGCCTTCGATGCGCGTGGTGATGTGGTGCGCCGGGACCGCCTCAAGGGCCGCCTGGCGGCCGATCTTGTGCGGCAGCCTTTTGATCTCTGGATGGTCTACTTCCGCAACGCCGACGTGGTGTCCCACACCGAGTGGAAGTATTTCGATCCGGAGCCCTTCGGCGATGGCGTTCGCGACGGCTTGACGGCGCAAGAGCGGTCCGCCCGCGCGGCGGCGGTGCCGGAGAGCTACGAAGCCATCGACCGGGCGCTGGGCGAGATTCTCGCGGCGTTGCCGCCGGCGGCCAACGTGCTGGTGGTATCGGACCACGGCTTCAAACCGGAGACCAAGGAGATCGCCCAGGTGATCTTCGACCTCGATGCGGTGCTAGAACGCCTCGGCTACCTGGCGCGGGACGCCTCCGGTGCGGTGGACTTTCGCCGCACCCAGGTGTACTCCTACCGCTCGCCGAAGCACAAGAAGGGCAAGACCGTGCGCTTCTCCCTGGCCGGCCGCGAAGCCGGTGGCGCGGTGCTGCCGCGCGAGCGGACGGCCTTACGGGAGCGCCTGGCCCGTGACCTCGCGCGGGTGACCTACGACGGCGGCGAGCCGATCTTCTGGCTGCGCGATGTCCGCCCGCCGGAAGCCCGCCTCGGAGCCGACTTCGTGATCGGCGTGACCAACGACGCGCCATCGCGCACCCTGTGGCTCGACGGCGAACCCTTCGAAGGTCCCGTCGAGGGCATCACCCGCATCACCGGCACCCACGACGCGAACACCGAGGGTATCTTCCTCGCCGCCGGCCCGGACATCGATCCCCGGGCCCAACTCACCGGCATCAACATCCACGACCTCGCCGGTACTGTTCTGTTCGGTACGGGCTTGCCCGTCGGCGAAGACTTCGCCGGCACGGTGCGGCAGGAGCTGTTTCGGGAGTCCTTCCGTCAGCGCTTTCCGCTGCGCACGGTGACGAGCTGGGGGCGGCGGGATGTCTCGGGGAGGGCGACCTCTTCGGAGGCCGATGCCGAACTCCTGGAGGAGCTGGGCGCCTTGGGCTATCTAAACTAGTCCGACCAATTCCGCCCGCTCTTCGTCCGTCAGAAACGCCGCCTCCAGGGCATTGTTCTGCAGGGTGTCGAGGTCGTCTTCGGAGAGGCCCAGCTCCTCCCGGGCAATGCGGTATTCGTGCGCCAGGTCGATGCCGGAGATCGCCGGATCGTCGGTCGACAGGTTGACCTTCAAGCCGTGGGCGAGGAGCTGGGGCAGGGGGTGTTCGGCATAGCTCGGGTAGGTGCTGGTGTGGACGTTGCTGGTAGGGCAGACCTCGAGCGGGATCTCACGCTCGGCCAGGAGATCGAGGGTGGCCGGGTCTTCGATCGAGCGCACCCCGTGGCCGATGCGCTCGGCTTCGAGTTCGAGCACCGCTTGGCGCACGCTCGCCGGCCCGGCGGCCTCGCCGGCGTGGGCGATGGTGCGCAGTCCGGCCTCCCGGGCACGGCGGAAATGCTCGACGAACAACTCGCCGGGATAGCCCGCTTCGTCGCCGGCCAGATCCAGGGCGACGATGCCCCGCTCTCGGCAGGCGATCGCCGCCTCCAGCTCCTCGAATCCGATCTCCTGCCCGTAGTTGCGGGAGATGATGCCGATCAGCTTGGCGCGCACCGGAATCTCGCCGTGGGCCGATTCCAGGGCATCGCAGGCCGCTTCGGTCACCCCCAGTGGATCCAATCCGTGGGGCTCCGCCATGAAGTATGGACTGAAGCGCAGCTCGATGTAGTCGATGTCCTCGGCGGCGGCGTCTTCCAGGTTCTCGCGCACCACCCGGCGTACCGCGTCGTAGTCCACCAGGATGCCGCGCAGCAGCTCGAAGCGGGCGAGGAAGGCCACCAGGTTGGGGCGGGGCTCTTGCAGGTGAACGTGCGGTCGCAGAGCCTCCACCGAGTCCGCCGGCAACGGGAGCCCAAGGCGGGTGGCGAGATCGAAGATCGTCTCCACCCGCACATTGCCGTCGAGGTGGCGGTGGAGTTCGACCAGCGGGCGACCGTTCCTCATCAGCCGTCGGAGTTCAGTGGACCGCCGAAGTTCTCCTCGTAGCGCTGCCAGAACTCCTCCGCCGTGTAGCCGTGGCTCTGGGTGCCGTACTGCTCCACGACATAGGCGGCGGCGACGCTTCCCATGCGGCCGCACACGGAATGGTCCACGCCGCGCATCATGCCCGCCACGAAGCCGGAGCGGAAGGCGTCGCCGGCACCGGTGGGATCCACCATTTCGTGGATCTTGGCGGCGGGAATCTTCACCTTCGATCCGTCGGATCCCAGGATCTCGCTGCCCTCTTCGCCGTAGGTCACGACCCAGTAGTCCGCCAGTTGCGAGAGACCCTTCGGATCGAGGCCGGTCTTTTCCTGGAAGACGGCGTACTCGTAGTCATTCAAGATCACCACGTGGGCGCCCTCGGCGGCCTTGCGCAGGGTCTCGCCGTCCATCGCGATCACCTGGAAGGAGGGATCGAAGACCAGCGGAATGCCCGCCCGGCGCGCCTCCACGCAGTGCCGCACCATCGCCTCCGGGTCGTCCGGCGCCACCACGCAGAGATCTGCCCCGCCACGTTCGGCGGCGATGGCCTCCATCGACAGCTCCGCCGCCCGCGCCATGGCGCCGATGAAGAAGCCGGTGATCTGGTTGTCCGCCTGGTCCGAGGTGATGAAGCACGAGGCCGTCGCCTCGTCCTCGTGGACGGTGACGGCGCTCACATCCACGCCCTGCTCCACCAGCCAGTCGCGGTACTCCTGGAAGTCGCCGCCGGCGGTGGCCACCAAGGTCGGTGTCTCGCCCAACAGCGCCAGGCTGTAGCCGATATTGCCGGCGCAGCCACCGCGCTGCTTGCGGAACTCCTTGACCAGGAAGGAGAGATTGATCATGTGGATCTTGTCCGGCAGGATGTGATCCTTGAAGAAGCCCGGAAAGGTCATGATCTGGTCAAAGGCGATCGAGCCGGCGACCAGGATCTTCTTGTCCGAGGGGGTCAACGCCTGGGATGAGGGCATGGGATATCTCGCTCGAAAATCGGGAATGGGAACTTGGGGTGAAAGGCGGTTGGTTCCGTTCGGTGCCGGTAGGGTGCAACCCGGCCGGACACGACTCGGGAATTGTCTCAAAAACCAGCAAAGATCACCAATTCAGATTGCGCCGCGGAATCCTCGACAAAATGATCGACAGAAAGTGATATGTTTTTGTCCGACATACTGTCCGCGAACTTGTCGCGGCCTTTCTTCGTCTTCTAGATCATGAATGAGTATCCGCATCTTCGCTTTCGCCGACATTGGGAAATCGGCGCTGATGTTGAGTACCAGTTGGGGCAATGTGACGCGATTAGCTCGGCGATCGCTGAGATGCCTTTGCGCCCGGAGTACCGCAGAAGTCTGCTCGGAGTGGCGCTGATTAAGGGAGCACAGGCGACTACGGCGATCGAGGGCAACACCCTGACGGAAGAAGAGATCGAGCGGGTGGCTCAAGGAGAGGCCCTTGCCCCCAGCAAGGAGTACCAGCAGATCGAGGTGAAGAACGTCCTCGATGCGATGAACGCATTGTTGGAAGAAGTGGCCAGTGCCGACCGAGATTCACTCATCTCACCCGACCTGATCCTTCGGTTTCACCGCCTGATCGGCAAGGACCTCGGACAACATCTCGACGCGATTCCTGGCCGATTCCGAGACGATTTTCGAGTCGTGGGAAGATACCGGTGCCCGGACCCTCGAGAGGTACCGAAGCTGGTCAGCAGGCTCTGCGAATGGCTTCGTGAGGAGTTCGGCTACCCGTCGGGTCGTCAGTCCTTCCGGGAGGCGGTGATCGAGGCGATCGTCGCCCATGTCTACTTGGAGTGGATCCATCCATTCGGCGATGGAAACGGTCGGACAGGGCGTCTGCTGGAGTTCTACCTTCTCCTGCGGGCCGGAAATCCCGACCTGGCGTCGCACATCTTGTCGAATTTCTACAATCAGACTCGGCCGGAGTATTACCGGCAACTTGAAGTTGCCGGAAAGCGAGGGGACTTGAGCAGTTTCATCGCTTATGCCGTTCAGGGCTTTCGAGACGGATTGCTCTTGACTCTGGAGTTGATCCAGCGAAGTCAGTTCGAAACGGCTTGGCGCAGCTTTATCTATGACCGGTTTGCAGGCAAGAAGTACCGGAAGACGGTGTTCAAACGACGTCGGAACCTCATTCTCGAAGCACCAATCGGCGAGTGGCTTACCTTCGACGAGATCGCATTGACTTCCCCGCGGGTCGCTAGAGACTATGGCGGGCTCTCGGAGCGTACTCTACAAAGAGACCTCGAAGTCTTGATTGAGATGGATCTCCTAGCGATGAAGGATCGGAAGTATGCCGCCAATACGGTTCTTCTCCGCCAGCTCATGCCCAGTCGTCGCAGGGTAGGGTCATGACCTTCGCCTCGGCTACTTCCGATCCTTGCCTCGGCCATCTTCGCCGAGAGTTGGAAGGTCGCGAACCCCGCCGCTACGAACGGGACGGCGACACCAAGGAGGCGGCGGTGGCGGCAATTCTGCGGCCGGGCCTTTCATCGGCAGGGAACTCGGCCCTCGAACTGCTCCTCATCGAACGCACCCACCGCAGTGACGACCCGTGGTCCGGCCACATCGCCCTGCCCGGCGGTCGCCGCGAGGGCCAAGACCCGGATCTGCTGACCACGGCGCTGCGCGAAACGCGCGAAGAGGTGGGTTTGGAGCTGGTCTCGGAAGTGGATGTGATCGGCCCGCTGGACGAGGTGCGACCCAACACCCGCAAGTTGCCGCCGCTGATCATCGCTCCCTTTGTGGCCACGGCCCCGGCGGACGCCGAGGCCGTGCCCGATCCGCGGGAGGTGGCGGCCGCCTTCTGGGTGCCGATCGAAAAGCTGCTGGCGAAAGAGGCACAGAGCGAGATCCAGGTCAGCTTTGGTCCCGGCGAAGTCTACTTTCCCTCCATCCGCTACCGCGACCACCACATCTGGGGCCTCACCCACCGCATCCTCTTCGAGCTGTTCCGCCGTCTGGGCGCCCTAGACCGGCTTCAGCCGCCGATGTAGGACATCTCCACCCGCTCGCGGGCTTCGAGGGTCGGCGTCTCCGCCGTGCGCAGCTCGGAGTAGCGATCCTCGCGCCGGCCCCACAGCTCGTGGAGGAAAGCTTCGATCTCTTCGTCTGCGGAGCCGTCCCGCACCATCCCCCGCAGGTCCGTGCCGCGGCTCGCGAAGAGGCAGGTGTAGAGGCTGCCTTCCGCCGACAGGCGGGCCCGGGTGCAGTCGCCGCAGAACGGCTGGCTGACGGATGTGATCACCCCGAATTCGCCGCCGCCGTCCCGATAGCTCCAGCGCTGGGCCACCTCGCCCCGGTAGGCCGGTTCTACCGGGGCGATCGGGAACTCGGCGCGCAGGCGGTCCAAGATCTCCCGGCCGGGCACCACATCGTCCAGCCGCCAACCGTTGGTGGTGCCGACGTCCATGTACTCGATGAAGCGCAGGATGTGACCGCTGCCGTGAAAGTGGCGCGCCAGCGGCAGGACGGCGTCGTCGTTCACCTTGCGGTGAATCACCGCGTTCACCTTCACCGGAGTCAGACCGGCGGCGGCTGCCGCCTCAATGCCGGCGAGCACCCGCGCCACCGGAAAGTCGACGTCGTTCATGCGCCGGAACTGGGCATCGTCCAGCGAGTCCAGACTCACCGTCACCCGCGCTAGACCCGCCCGAGCCAGCTCCGGCGCCAGTCTTTCGAGCAGGGCTCCGTTGGTGGTGAGGGTGACCTCCAACCCCTCGATCGCCACCAGTTGCTCGATCAGCAGCGGCAGATCCCGCCGCAGGAGAGGCTCGCCGCCGGTTAGCCGCGTCTTCCGCACCCCCAACCGCCGAAAGATCCGCCCCAGCCGCGCCACCTCCTCATAGTCCAAGATCTCCGCTCGCGGCAGGTACGGAAAATCCGCTCCGAACACCTCCTTCGGCATGCAGTACCGGCAGCGGAAATTGCACCGGTCCGTGACCGAAATCCGCAGATCGCGAATCGGCCGACCGAGGCGGTCCTGCGGCTGGCGATGGGGGAGTGAGGCCATGGCTCCGAAACTCTAGCAGGGGATGATCGTTGACGTTCAATATGCGAGGAGGGATCCTCCCACCATGACGACGAAGGCGGATAGCAAGCGTCGAGTTGTGCTGCCGGGCGCCAATCCCGGTGATATTTACGACGTACAGAAGCAAGATGATGGGCAATACCTGTTGGTGCGCTTGCAGCGGCCCGAGCCGCGAGGCGCGATCAGCCGGGAAGAGAGCCTGCGCGCCATGGAGCGGAACCCATTGCGCCCGGTCATGACTTGGGAGGAGTTGAAGGGACTCACTCGCGAGCCGTGATCCTCCTGGACACGAACGTCTTGATCTACGCGATGGACCAAGACCCTCCGTTCGGGTCATGGGCTCGTCGGAACATCGTTGACGCGGTCGCCGACGATAGGGCGGCGATCAATGCAGTCATCCTGGCGGAGACTTGCGTTGGGGATCAGGATCCTCCGACGGTGGCCGATGTGGGCTGGATCGGACGGCGGCACGCACCCCTTCGGTCATCGCCTTCTCCTGGGGAGCGAACTCATGGCTGCGAAACTCTGGCAGGGGATGGATCTCTCTGTGACATGGCCGATAGAGTGCGCGAACCATGCGAAGAATCTGTGTGTTTTGCGGCTCCAACTCCGGATCCCGGCCGGCCTACCGCGAAGCCGCTCGGCAACTCGGCACCACCCTGGCGGAGAGGGGGGTCGGGGTGGTCTACGGTGGTGGTCGGGTGGGGTTGATGGGCGAACTGGCGGATGCAGCGCTTGCCCGCGGTGGCGAGGTGATCGGAGTGATTCCGGAGGCGTTGTTCGAAAAAGAAGTCGGCCACCCGGGGCTCACGGAACTCCATCGCACCCGCACCATGCACGAGCGGAAGGCCTTGATGGCGGAACTCTCAGACGCTTTCGTGGCGTTGCCCGGCGGGATCGGCACCCTCGAGGAGCTGTTCGAGGTTTGGACCTGGGCGCAGCTCGGCTTCCACGGCAAGGCGGTAGCCCTCTACGACGTGGAGGGCTACTTCGGTCCCCTTCTCGCCTATGTCGACCGGATGGTGGAGCAGGGCTTCCTGCGTCAGCCGCACCGGGATCTTGTGTGTCAGGCGAGTGATCCGGCCGGCCTGATCGACGTGTTGCAGACGGCGCGGACCCCGGCCGTCGACAAATGGCTCGACCCTCCGATCTAAAAGAACCCGAAACCGGCATCCAGCAGGATGTCTCCCGCGCCTCAGCTCTCAGTTCGAGCGGTTGGAGTTGTCCATGTCCGAGACGATCAGCCAGCGTCCATCGGCGTTGCGGGCGAGGGCGAGGGTGAACTTGCCGCGGTCGGGCGCGCCTTCTTCGTAGGTGTAGCCGCCTAGGATGAAGCCCACATCGCCTTCCATCTGGTAATGGAAGGCTCGCAGGTAGAGCGATCCGCCGCTGCCCTTGTAGCGCTCGGTGATGGCGGCCCGGCCCACCACCGGCGGCCGGCCGTGGGACAGCACATAGCCGTCTGCGGTGAAGAGGGCGGCGAGGCCTTCCGGGTCGCCCTCCCGCCAGGCCTGCTCGTAGTCGCGCAGGACGCGATCGAGTTCCGGCGGCAGGGTGACGGAGGGCGGCTGGGACTCGGGCGGTTTCCCTGCCGCGACTTCTTCGGCCGCTATCTCCGGGCTCGCTGTGGAGGCCGCCGCCGCATCTCCGGCAGTTAGAACTTCCTGCATGAGGTCCAGGAATTCACCACCGCCGTCGCCGGTCGCGTCCGCCCGATCCACCAGCCGGACGACCACCGCGCCTGCCTCGGGAAGTCCCATCAACCATTGGCCGAGCCAACCGTTGGCCTGGTACCCGGAGGGCCAGTCGGCAAGAAGCCACCAGAGGAGCCCGACGCGGTCGTAGTCATTTCGCTGCGAGGTAAGAGCCTGCTCGGCGAACTCTCGGTCGATGAGCTGCTCGCCGTTCCAGGTGCCGCGCTGGTTCATGAGCTGACCGATCTTCACCAGGTCGCGGGCGGCGAGAAACAGACCGGCCATGCCGTAGGGATTGTCGGCGCTGTCGCGCAGCCACTCGGCGTCGGAGATGCCCAGATCGGCAAAGACCGTCTGCCGCAGGTAGTCGTCGAGTTTTCTGCCGGATCGCTCTTCGACCACCGCTGTGAGTAGGTTGGAGGCCTTGTTGTTGTACCGAAAAGCGGCTCCGGGAGCCTCGGCCAGCTCCGCGGCGAGGGCCAGCTGCACCACGTCTTCGCTCGGTTCGATCTCGACACCGGCGTTGGGAATGTCCTGCAGCCCAGTGGCGTGGGTGAGGAGGTGGAGAAGGGTGATTTCGGCCTTCCGACCCTGCCGCCACTCCGGAAAGAGTTCGCTCAGCGGCAGATCCAGAGAGTCGATCTTGCCTTCCTGGATGAGTCGGCCGATCGCCAGGGACGCCACGGATTTGGTCACCGACATGATGTGAATGGGCGTCTCGGACCGTTCCGTCTCGAGCTCGAATACGGTTTCGCCACCAACTGAGACCAGCAGCGCACTGGAGCCGGTTTCGAGTGCCCATGCCTCCAGCCGGCAGCGCTCCTCATCGGTGATGAGCGGGTTGGGGCGGAAGGTCGACGAGGCTCCGCATTCGGCGGCGAAGGCGGTAGAGGTGATCCAGGTGGCCGTAACGACTGCAAGGCAGGCGAGCTGGGCAGGGACTCGATTCCGTCGGGTGGTGATCCGCATGCAGGAATGGTACGCGATCGCGGTGCAGTCGTTTATTTGACGGCGTTAATTAAACGGTGTTAGATTTTCTATATGGCTCGACCTGCCCTCCAAGCTGAAGAGATCGCGAGCTTTCGCGAGAGTCTTTGTGACGTCGCTCTACGCCTGTTTGCGGAGCGAGGCTTTCGAGCGGCGACGCTGCGCAGTCTGGCGGCAGAGCTGGGCTGCAGCGCGGCGACGCCCTACCGCTACTTCGACTCCAAGGCCGAGATCTTCGCCGCCGTTCGGGCGCGAGGTTTCGATCGCTTTCGGGGGTACCTGGAGGCGCGGTTGACGGGTTGCACAACGCCGGCTGAAGAGGTGCGGGAGGTGTCGCGGGCTTACCTCGAGTACGCCTGCCGGGAGCCCCACGCCTTTCGCATCATGTTCCAGCTCGAACCGCCGGAGTCCGAGGGCGTGTCGTCGGATCGCGAAAGCGAAGCGCGGACCTGGGAGGTGGTGTACGGCTGTGTGCGGCGAGCGATCGAATCGCGCGACCTGGCCGGTTCTCCGAATACCGCGGCCCATCTTTTCTGGGCGTCGGTCCACGGCATCGTTTCCCTTCATCTGGCGGGCAAGCTGACGGCCGGCCGCAGCGCCGAGGAGTTGATCGAGCCGATGATCGAAGCTTTGATGACCGCCCATCGCCCGGGCGGTACCGCTGAAAGGAAGACATGACCGAACACGTGCTCCGGCCTCCGACCGGTACGCTCCTCAAGGAAACTCGCGTCGTCACGGACGCTCTCTCGCTGGTACTGGCGGCTCCCTGGGCGCTGGCACTACCGCGCGGCTCGGGGCAGACGGTGATGGTGCTGCCGGGCTACATGACCAGCGATCGCGCTACCGTGCTCTTGCGCGGCTTCCTGCGGGCGCTCGGCCACCGCGCCGTCGGCTGGGGGCTAGGCACCAACCGCGGCAATGTCGAAGGGCTGCTCGAGCCGGTGAGCGAACGAGTGGCCTCGCTGGCCGAGGAGGCCGGCAGTCCCATCGCCCTAGTGGGGTGGAGCCTGGGCGGCGTATTGGCCCGCGAGGCGGCGCGAGATTTGCCGGCCCTGGTGAGCCGGGTGATCACCCTCGGCACGCCGGTGGTGGGCGGGCCGCGCTACACCATCGCCGCCGGGGCTTTCGCCAAACACCAGGCGGAAATCGACGCCCAGATCGAAGAGCGCGGCCAGCGACCCATCGAGGTACCGATCACCTCGGTCTACACCGAGACCGACGGGGTGGTGGCCTGGCGGGCTTGCATCGACGAACTCAGCCCGGATGTCGAGCATCTGCGGGTGCCGGGCTCCCATCTGGGGCTCGGCATCAATCCGCGGGTGTGGAGCATCGTCGCCCGGCGCCTGGCCGATGATCCGTCGGACTGAACGGCTTCGGAGACACCGTCTAGTCCCGTAGCCAATCCCGCGGCTGCAAGAACTTCTCCGTGAGTTCGGCTTCCGGAGTACCCGGCTCCGGGGCATAGTCGTACTGCCAGCGGACCCTGGGCGGCAGGGACATGAGGATGGATTCGGTGCGGCCATCGGACTGGATGCCAAACAAGGTACCACGGTCCCACAGCAGGTTGAACTCGACGTAGCGGCCGCGGCGGTAGAGCTGGAATTCGCGCTGCCGCTCGCCCCAGGGGGTGTTCCGGTGCCGTTCGGCAATCGGGGCGTAGGCCGGCAGAAAGTGGTCGCCGACGGAGCGGGTGAAGGCGAAACACCGCTCGAACCCCCAGCTTTCAAGGTCGTCGAAGAAGAGCCCGCCCACACCGCGGGCCTCGCCGCGGTGCCGGAGGAAGAAGTATTCGTCGCAGCGGGCCTTGAACCGCGGGTAGACATCCTGTCCAAACGGCTGGCAGGCGGTCCGGGCGGTGTGGTGCCAGTGGACGGCGTCTTCCTCGAAACCGTAGTAGGGCGTCAGGTCAAAGCCGCCGCCGAACCACCAGACGGGATCCCGCTCGCGGCCGTCGGCAAGGAAGAAACGGACATTGGCGTGGGCCGTGGGGACATAAGGGTTCTTCGGATGGAGGACCAGCGAAACACCCATCGCCCGAAAGCGGCGGCCGGCGAGGTCCGGCCGTTCGCGGGTGGCAGCCGGCGGCAGGGTTTCGCCGTGGACGTCCGAGTAGTTGACGCCGGCGCGTTCGAAGAGGCCGCCCTCATCGAGGATGCAGGTGCGTCCGCCGCCGCCTTCCTGGCGTTGCCAGCGGTCTTCGGCGAACCCCTTCGCTCCATCGAGTATCGCCAGTTCGGAGGTCAGGCGTGCCTGCAGGGCGCGCAGGTACTCTTGGACCGCTTCTGCGGAGGGCTTCACTGTGGGACCTTCGTTGCGGTCGGCAGCAGGTCGTCCTCCGCCGGCAGCGGCTGGAAAAGGGTGGCGCCGATGGTGCCCGGGCCGACGTGGGCGCCCACCACCGGCCCCATCTCCGCGACGATCATTTCCTTCACCTGGAATTCGTCTTCGATCAGGCCCCGCAGGCGATCGGCCCACACCGGTGCCGCCGCGTGCGCGATGCCGGCGAGGACCGGGCGCTCCGGGTCGATGCCGTCGCGAAGCAGCTCCAGGATGCGCGGGTGGGCCGCCCGGCCGCCGCGCACCCGGTCCACCGGCACGATGCGTCCGTCATCGAGGCCCAAAATGGGCTTGATGTTGAGTAATCCGCCGAGGAAGGCGCGGGCCTTGCCGATGCGCCCGCCGCGGGCGAGAAACTCCAGCGAGTCGACGACGAAGAAGGTGTGAAAGCGCTCCCGCAGTGCCAGCAGCCTTTCCTCGATGGTCTCGACGGCGATTCCCCGGCCCGCCATGCGCGCCGCGAACAGGGAGAGAAACCCCAGTGGCAGGCTGACCAACCGACTGTCGATCACCCGCGGAGAAAAATTCGGTGATTCGGAATCCATCCATTCCATGGCGGCGCGCCGGGCGTTGAGTGGCGTCTGTGAAAGTTCACTGGAGATGTGGAGGGACAGAACCATGCGGTCCGTCGACTGCCGTCGATAGCGGCGACCGATGGTTTCCGCCGCCGGAGGTTCGGTAGTGGGGTGCGGCCCGCGGTCCGCCAGCCGCTCGTAGAACGGGCCCGGCTGGAGGTCCACCCGGTCGAGCAGTCGTTCTTTGCCGAACAGAACGGTCAGGGGAACCACCTCGATGCCGTACTTCGCCGCCAGGTCCGGCGGCAGATCGGCGGTGGAGTCGGTGACGATGTGGACCGGGGTGGAGGGCGGCTGCAAGCTCAAGGACCCGAGATCTTCCAGCTCGTTGAGCTGGCTCAGGATCTCGCCGTCCGTCTGCGGCAGACCGTCGAACACCTCCTGCACCGTCTGGCCGCCGTGGGCTCCCACCAGGATGGCCTGGGCGAGCTTGCTGAAGGAGGTCTCGAAGAAGATCGAGTTCGGGTTGAGCACGAGCTGGTGGGTCGGCGGCGGATAGTCGCCGAGGGAGTCTTCGATCGCCGCGATGAGGGCAGCGCTCAACTCCCCGCAGTCCTCACCGGTATGGGGTTCGAGCACCACCCGGAAGGGTCCCTCGGTCAAGCGGCAGAGGCGGCAGAAGGCTTTGATGCCTTGCACCTTGCCGGTCGCCGCCGAGTGGAGGGTTTGCTCCGCCAGGCGGAGATGGCCGCGGCCTGGCAAGTCGACCCGCGCGGAGAGGTGCATGCGGCTCAAGAGCTGCACTAGCTCGATCAGGGAGATTTGGCTGAGGTCCCCGAGGAGGGCTTCGAGGTGAGCGTCCGGAGCGAGGCCGGCCTCGCGCGCCAGCAGGGCGAGGCGAATGCGGGTGATCAGGGCGTTCCGGGCGAGTCCGTGGGCCGGCAGCAGCACGGTGGACTCCGGGATCTCTTCCGCCTCCGCCGGATCGCCGGAGCCGAGGAGGACGACGCTCTGAGCGACGGACGGATCGCCATAGCGCTCGGCGAGAACCCAGGCCCCGGCGCCCCGGGCGATGGGCGCCGGCATCACGATGACCGCCGGGCCGAGGGTTTGGGCGTAGCGTTCGCCCTCTTCCGCGTCGAGGGCCGGCACCACTTCGTAGGCGGCGGCCAGGGCGCGGCTCAGGGCGCGCCGGCGCTCGGTGATCGGGTCGACCACCAGCAGGGCGGGCCTCGCCCGCTGGCTGAGCGGAGTTCGGCTTGCCGGGCCGCTCATGCTCCGACCCCTAGCAGGCGCAGCACCGCGAGCAGGGTGCGCGGCGGGTGGAGGGTATGTTGCCAATGGCTGTCGCCTTCGATCTTCGGCACCACCGCCCGCTGGGCTTCGGGGGTGGGGGTGATCACCAGGCCGGTGGGCCGTCGGCTGCGCACCCGCTGCATTCGCTCGAGAACCTCGTCCTCGAGATCCTCGCCGCGGTGCAGCCATACGAGGATGCCCAGGCATGCCGGGGCCACCACGTCGATCTGCGCGCGGGCTCCCTCAGAGAGCATCTTGATGTGCAGCGAGAGGGCGCCGGTGGTGGGATCCTGGACCGTTGTGCTGCCGCTCCGCCGGTTGGCGACTTGCCGCCCGAGGCGGCGAAAGGGTTCGTAGGCCGGCGCCGACGGCAGACCCTCGAAAAGAGCGTCGACCTGCGGCGCGACAGCGGGCTCGAAGAGCCACAAGAAAGGCACCGTCTCGGCTTCGAAGCCCCGCTTGCGGGCCCTCCCGAGGAGGCCCGAAACGGCGGTTTCCAGCAGCATCGACGAACTCAGCGCCTGGGTGGTGGGGAAATCTTCACCGCCGCCCGCACCGCCTTCTTCGATCAGGTCCTCTTCGGCCAGCCAGCTGGCCGTCAAGCGGATCAGGTGGGGCGCAAAGGGTAGTTGGGCCAGCAGGTCGTAGAGGCGGCTGCCGGGCTGAGCGTGCAGGTGGCCGAGCACTTCCTGCACGGGCAGGGGTTGCGCCAGGAGATCTTCCGGCAGCGGTTTGCCGGTAGCCCGCAAGGGGGCCGCCGTGGCGGGCGTCCAGTGACGCCGCCGGACGCGCTCGTCCTCGATCCACTGGCTCTTGAGCATCAACTTGCGCAGGGGGAGAGGGCGTCCGGAATCCGCCGCCGCCTCGGACGCGGTAAAGCGAAACGAGCCCTCCTTCGAGCCGAGCATGGCGAGGAGTGCCTGTTCGCCGGTCAGCGAGCCCCACTCCGCTCGCATCGCTTCACCGTTGGTCAGCCGGACGAGGCCGCCGCCGGTGTTGGTGCGAACGCGCAGAGTGCCGCTGCGCTGAGCATAGCCTAGGGATTCGAAGACTTCCCAGGGGGGATAGGTGGCGAGGTTTCCCTCCAGGCCGTCGTCGTCATGGTCCGCCGCGCGATCCACCCGCAGGGCCAGTTCTTCGAGATCAATCGGTTTGGAGAACACCTCCGCGGCACCGGCCCGCAGGGCCGCCAGCCGGTCCTCCCGCCGGTGGCTACCGGTCATCACGAAGACCGGTACGTCGTTCGAGGGCAGCCGTTCTTTGAGGGCGGCCAAGCGCTCGACCTGCGGACTGGAGTCGTGATCGATGCTGAGCAGAATCAGATGAGTGTTCGAGGCGAACTTGGCAGCGGAAACGTCCGCCGGGCTGGTGAAGAGGTCCACCGAGTGACCGCCGGACCGGAGGCGATCCTCGACCGCTGTCGCCGACACCTGATCCTCATCTATGACCAGAACTTGAGCCACGCTGAAACCCCTGCCAACAAGGCACCTGAACTCTCGCCGGGCGGAAGAAAACCTGCGCTTGAAGCGATGAAAGTTGGAGCCTCGATCCTACCGCACTTCGCCAGCCGCTACCCTCGATCGGGGGTGAACCAGCGGGCGTCTTCGAGACTCGGCGTGGCGTTGATCAGACGCACCGTCGGCCGCCGGCTCCAATCGATCACGTGGACCGTCGCCGGATCGAGGAAAAGGCGTCCCGATTCCGTCAAGGGCAGGCCGAGGGCGGCGTAGAGGAGGGCCTTGATCGGTCCGACGTGGGTGATCAGGGCGATTCGTTCGCCGTCGTGGCGCTGGGCTAGCTCGTCGGCCAGCTCTACCAGCCGCCGCTGTACCGAGGCGAAGGACTCCCCACCGCCGGGCGGCGCCGATTCCGGTTTCGCTTGCCATCGGCGCAGCGCTTCGAGGCCGCCTTTGGCGGCGGTGATCTCGTCCTGTCGCCGGCCTTCCCAGTCGCCGAAGGACATCTCTCGCAGGCGGTGGTCGATGCCCAATGGGAGGTCACCGGCGCGGCGCAAGGGCTCCGCCGTCTCGCGGGTGCGTGCAGCCGGACTGCTCAGTAGGGCGGCCAGCCGGACCGAAGAGAGCATGCGGGCGATGCCCTCGGCCTGGCGGTGACCCTCGGCGGTCAACGGATCGTCTCGCGCGCCGACGAAACGCATTTCGCGGTTGGCGGCGGTGATGCCGTGGCGGATCAGGAACAGCCGCACCGACGGTGACGGTCCACCGGATCGGGCAGTCGGCTTCACGGCCAGCGCTCGCGGAGGGCCGAGGCCACTGCGTCGCGCAGTTCCGCGCGGGCGTACACGCGATAGCGGTCGATGCGGGCGAGATGGCGCAGGAAGTGGCTGAACTGGGCCACCGGCTCGAAGCCTCCACCCTCACGCTGTACCAGCACCCTGCTGGTCGCCATGCGGTGCGGGTCCTTGGCGGAGTTCGACACCAGCAGATGGCCGGCGCCGAAGCGCTCTTCGAGCTCCGGCAGCAAAGCCTCGAAGCGCTCCTTCTCGTCTCGCGACAGGTGCTCGCGGGTCTCGAAGGCGAGAGGGAATCGCAGGTCCCGTCGGAGCACCGCCTGGGCGTGCGGGTCGGAGGACTCCCGCATGCGGGAGACCACCCGCAGGTCGTCCTCCTCGAGAAACGTCTCGGGGTCCGCCGGCCAGCGCCAGCCCTCGGACGTGAGCCAGCAGGCGAGGTGGAGTTCCAGCACCTTGCTGACCACCGTGAAGTAAACCTGGGTAAACATGTAGTAGCGCGCCATGATCAGCGCTTCCAGAGCGTGGACTCCGCCCTCCTCGACGCCCACGCTCCAGGCGCCGCTCAAGGGATCCTGCACCGGTACCATGGTGTCGAGCAGGCGTTCGAGGTCGAAGTTGCCGTAGCGCACACCGCAGAACAGGCTGTCGCGCAGCAGGTAGTCCATCTTGTCGACATCGAGTTCTCCGGAGACGATCTGCACCAGCAGCGGATCGCCCCGGCCGGCGATCAGGTCGATCACGTCCCGCGGTTCGATGCCGGCGCCGTGGCGCTCGAAGATCGCCACCATCCTCTCCAGGCCGAGCAGCCGGCAGGTCATCTCCTCGTGGTCGATGCCGCCTTCGAACAGCTCCTCCGCCGAGTGGCTAAAGGGCGCATGGCCGATGTCGTGGAGGAGGGCGGCGGCGCGCACCAGCCGGCGCGGTCGGCATTCCGGACCCTCCGGCAGGCGCCCGCCGCTTTTCGAGGCGAGGGAGTCGTAGGCTCGGCCGGCCAGTTCCAGGGCTCCAAGGGCGTGGCTGAACCGGCTGTGCTCGGCGCCCGGAAAGACTAGGTAGGTGAGGCCGAGTTGACGGATCCAGCGCAGCCGCTGGACCGGCTCGCTGTTGATCAGGGCCGCCTCCAAGGGGTCGGCGCGGACAAAACCGTGGATCGGATCCCGGAGTGAAAGCATCGGGCGGTATGCTACCGCCTACGAGGAGAGAAGGTTGCAATCCTGCATCAGCATCGCGTTCTGAGCCCGCAGGGCGAGGCGGCGGCGCGGCGCCCCCGCCGCAGGCGCCGAGGACGGGGTGAAGCTGAAAAGTTAAACTTTTCGGCTGAGGGGGCGCCAAGCCCCCTAACCATCAATAGCTATTGGGCCTGCTGAGAAAATGCGCGAAGCGCTTTTCGGCAGTCTGCTGGCGGAGGGGTCATGAACGATCGCCACAACACCATCATCCTGATCGGCATCGTCGCCGGTATCGTCCTCGCCTTCGTCGGGGTGCAGATCTTCGGCGAGAAGATGACCATGTTCGGCTGGATGGGTACGCTCTTCCTGAGCGCCCTCAAGATGATCATCGTGCCGTTGATCATGGCGTCGATGATCGTCGGCATCACCGGTCTGGGAGACGTGCGAAAGCTCGGCAGCGTGGGCTTGCGCACGGTCCTCTACTACGCCGCGACCACCGGCATCGCGGTCTTCCTCGGCATCGTCGTGGTCAATTTGATCCAGCCCGGGGTCGGGGTGCCCTTCGGTGAGGTGACGATTCCCGAACAGGTTGCTGCCAAACGTGACCTGGGCTTTTCGGACATCGTACTGTCCTTCGTGTCGGACAATATCTTCGCCTCCATGGCGCAAATGCAGATCCTTCCGATCATCGTCTTCTCGCTGGTGCTCGGCGGTGTGTTGACCACCCTGGGCAAGGCTGGCGAGCCGGTGATCGCCTTCTTCCACGGCCTCAACGAGGCGGTGATGAAGATCGTCTACATGATCATGTGGATGGCGCCGCTGGGCGTCTTCGGTCTGGTGGCGGCGCGCTTCGGCGAGGCCGGAGACCTCGGCACCCTGATCGGCGGCCTGGGCAAGTACATGCTCACGGTGCTCCTAGGGTTGGGGGTGCACGCCCTGGTGGTGCTGCCGCTCTTGCTGTGGTTCTTCGGCCGGCGCAATCCGTTGCCCTACCTGTACAACATGGCAGCGCCGCTGCTGACGGCCTTTTCCACCGCTTCGTCCTCGGCCACCCTGCCGCTGACCATCGAGGCCGTCGAGGACAACAACAAGGTCTCCCGCAAAGCCACCTACTTCGTGCTGCCCTTGGGCGCCACCATCAACATGGACGGTACCGCCCTCTATGAGAGCGTGGCGGCGATTTTCATCGCCCAGGCGATGGGCATCGAGCTGTCCGTCGGGCAACAGGTGATGATCTTCTTGACCGCCACCCTCGCCGCCGTCGGCGCCGCGGGCATCCCACAAGCCGGGCTGGTGACCATGGTCATCGTCCTCCAGGCGGTCGGTTTGCCGCTCGAAGGCACTGCCCTCATCCTCGCCGTCGACTGGCTCCTCGACCGCTTCCGCACCACCGTCAACGTCTGGGGCGACGCCTGCGGCGCGGCGGTCATCGATCGCTACATCGACAGCGAGCCGGAAGCAGCCTGAGGTAGATCTGAACGAGTAGATTGTGGGAGCCTCCACCTGGCGCCGGCACTCGATTCTGTGGGCTCTGTACTTCGTGCAGGGGTTGCCCTACGGCTTTCAGGTGACGGCGCTGCCGGTGTATTTGCGCGGCGAGGGAGTGTCCCTGGCGGAGATCGGCTGGGCAGCGGCGCTCAGTTTGCCCTGGATGCTCAAGTTCCTGTGGGCGCCGTGGGTGGATCGGCATCGGCGCGGGCCGTTGGGACCCCGGCGAAGCTGGATCCTGCCGCTCCAGGGTTTGCTCGCGGCGACCTGTTTCGTGGCGTCCTTCGTCATCCCGCAGGGGTCGTTGACGGCGGTCCTGGTGCTGGTTCTGGCAATGAACCTGGCGGCGGCGACCCTCGATATCGCGGTGGACGGCCTGGCGGTGGATTTCCTGCGGCCGGACGAGCTGGGCCTCGGCAATGTCGCCCAGGTGGTGGGGTTCAAATTCGGCATGCTGACCGGTGGCGGCGTCCTGCTGTGGGCGAGCGCCTGGATCGGTTGGAGCGGCCTGTTCCAGGCGATGGCCGGGCTGATGCTGCTGATCGCTGCGGTCACTCTCACCTTCCGTGAGCCGGCCGTTGCCGGCGACGCGGCGTTGTCTAGCCTGGGGAAAGTGCTCGGCGCGCTGCGCGGCTCCCTCGCCGGGCGGGGATTCGGCTGGCTCCTGCTGCTCGTCGTCACCTACAAGATGGGCGAATCGCTGGCCGACACGATGTTTCGGCCGTTTCTCGTCGACCACGGCTTCACCGCCCGGCAGATCGGCGCCTGGGTGGGCACCTGGGGGGTGGTGTTTTCGATCGCCGGCTCGGCCGCCGGTGGGCTGTTGGCCTGGGCTGTCTCGATCCGCCGGGCGGTGATCTGGACGGCGGTTCTGCGGGCGTTGCCGCTGGCGGGCCTGTGGTGGTTGTCCGTCTCGGAGGTGGATGCAGCGGGGGTGATCGCCGTCACCTGCGCCGAAAACTTCTTCGGCGGCGCTCTCACCGTCGCCCTCTTCGCGTACATGATGAGCCAAGTGGACCGGCGCATCGGCGCCACTCACTTCACTCTGCTGGCGGCCCTTGAGGTGTTCGGAAAAATCGGCGCCAGTACCGTTTCGGGGATGCTGGCGGAGGCCACCTCGTACAGCACCCTGTTCGGCATCGCTACGGTGCTGTCGGTGCTCTTCTGGGCGCTGTTGCCGACGCTGCGCCGGCCGAGGGCGGACGAATCCGAAGGCCTGGGGCCGCAACCCATAGAACCATGACCACCAGCGCGAGGCCGGCACCGGCAGCTCCGTGCACGAAGGACCGGGGCCGGTAGAGGAGTTGCAGCCGGTGCTGCCCGGTCGGCAGCCAGGCGGCGAGTAGGGGTCCATTGGCGAGAAAGGTGGGGTGCGCCTGGCCGTTGACCAGGAGCCGCCAGCCGCCGTCCTGGTAGAGGGAGCTGGCGATCAGCCGGGGCTCGGCCAGGGCGGCTTCGGCGGAGAGAGAGTCTTCTTCCGGCGGGTCGAGGGACAGACGGCTCGCAGCCGGGTGAGTCGTTCGCCAGGGGGTGGATGTGACGGCGGCTCGCAGCAGCGCCGTCTTTCTGGGATCCAGTTCGCCCATGCGATCCTCCCACCGACCCTCGCGATGAATCTCGACCCCTTCCGGCAAGAACAGGCGCTCCAGCGGCCGGGGTCGTTCCCACAGGCGGGCGGTGGCGTCTTCGTAGAGGAGGCGTGCGGACCCCGAGAGGTCGGACCCCGAGAGGTCGGACCCCGAGAGGTCGGACCCCGAGAGGTCGGACCCCGAGAGGTCGGACCCCGAGAGTATGGACCCTACCGCATTGGGTCCGGTGAGCCACCAGCGGATTCCCAGCAGGTCGAGCCGCGGGTCGTCGATCAGCGCCGGCCGGCCAGCGTCCGGCGGGCGGCCGAGGAAGTCCGTCAAGCCCGCATAGAGCGTCGGGGCCACCCGCCCGGGTCGAACGTCCGACAGCCCGTAGACCGAGGCAATACGCGGCAGCATCACCCCACGCGGCGCCGCCAGGCGGCCGTCGGGATGCTCGACGGTCGCCTGCTGCAGGGCGGCGAGAACCGGCGGCGTGGGGAAGTAGAGATCGCGGGGCATCGGCGCATTGGCCGGGACGTGCAGCCACAGCAGCTCCGCCCCGATCAACACCGCCAAACACGGTGCCCGCCAGCGCAGGGGAACAACTAGCAGGGCGATCAGCCCGGCGGCGAGGGTGCCGAGCTGGAGCCACGGAAGACCCGCCGGCGCCGCCAGGGCAATGGCCGTGGCGAAGACCGCTCCAAGGTACAGCAGGATCGGCCGGATCTGCTTCCTCTCGAGAGTTCCCAGCCGATCGACGGCGAAAGCCGCAAGGGCGGCGAGGCCAAGGGTGAGGAGCACCGCCACCCGCCGGTGCGAAACCGCCGACGGTCCGACGAGCGGCAGCGAGCCGAGCAGGTAGGACAGGCCCGGCGGATTCAGCAGGACAACCAAAGCCCCCAGGGTAATGGCTGCCGGGAAGGCGCGGCCGATCGTGAGGCGCTGTGCCTTCTTGTTTCTTGCGGCTCGAAGACTCGGCAGAATCAAAGCCAACAGGGCGAGGAGCAGGGTCACCGTACCGGCGAAGCCGGCGGCGTCCTCGTTGCGATGGATCGGGCCCGGATAGAGCGCCGTTCGATGCTCCGTGAAGGAGCTGGCGGCAATCAGCGGCGGAAGGCGCGCCGCCGTGCCGGCCCAGGCGGCGGCGCGCTTCTCCGGGTCGGCCATGGTCTCCAGAGCGAAAGGGTCGTTTCGCCGTTCGGAGCGGGCCCGTTCCATGGCCCGCTCGCTCTCGCTGCTCTGGCGACTCCACTCGCCCTGCGGCAGCAAGACGGGAGCGGCGAGGAGGAGCCCCAAGGCCAAGGCGCCGGCGGTGCGCAGCCAGAGCGCGGGGCGCTGCCGGGTGGGCTGCCGGGCGAGGCGGATGGCGACCAACCCCAAGGCCGCGAGGCCGCCCCACAGGGCGACCTCGCCGTCACCGGCGAGGGCCAGTCCCGCACCGGCGCCGATCAGCAGCAGAACATCTCGGCGGCGGTTCGCGCTCGCCGATACGGCGCGCTCGATGGCGTAGAACAGCACCGGAAGGAGGGCCGCGGCGCCGCTCCGCGGCCAGCCGAGCCACAGCAGCACGAACCCCCCGAGGCCGTAGGCCAGGGCGCCGACCGTCGCCGCACCGTTCGAGGCTCCGGCGCGGCGAATCCACAGCCAGCCGAAGACCAGCGCGATGAGCACCTTAAGAGCGGCGGCCGCACCGACGGCACGCTCCAAAGGCAACGCCAGCGTGGCGAGGCGGAAAGGTGAAAGGGTCGCCGCCTGGGGCGAAGCAAGCAGCGGCAGGCCGGCCCCGCCGTGGTCGTTCCACAGGGGCCAGCGGCCGTCGGCGAGATCGCTCCGCACCGCCGCGGCGAGGGGGGCGATCAGGGTGATCTGCTCCGTTTGCAGGTGGTTGCCGGGGGTCGGGGCCGCCGGCAGATTCTGGAACGGCACCGTCGAGCGCAGGTTGTCCACCGGCAGGAGGATCTTGCCGCCGAACAGCACTTGCCCGAAGAGCACCAGCACGAGGACGAGAAGGCCCGCTGCCACCCGTCGCGGCAAGCCGTCGTACCAGCGCTCCAGGACGCCGAAAAGAACCACCGCCCAGGCCGCGACGAGCAGTCCCGGAAGAAGATCGAAGATGGACATCGGGCGTAGTGTAGCGGTGCTATTCTGAGAATCGGAGTACACGCCGTGATCACCACCGACTTCGCCAGCTCCGTAGCCGCTCACTCGATCCCTTTCCACCGCCACCTGGAGCGTCCATGATCTCCGCCAAACCCTGTTTCCGATGGCTGGCGATGGGTCTGCTCGTCGCCCCTTGGGCCGGCGGAATTTCTCTGCCGGGAGCCGCCCAATCCCTCGATCTCGCCTGGGAGCTCGCTCCGCTCTACGGCGGCGATGTGCGCACCCTGGCGGTGGATCCGCGCGATCCCGAAACGCTCTTCGCCGGCACCTCGGCGGGTCACATCTACCGCTCGACGGACGGCGGCGAAAGCTGGGTCGAGCGTGGGCACAGCACGCCGCTGGCCGGTTGGGTGGTGGGAGATCTGATGTTCGATCCGAATCGCCCGGACCGCTTGTGGGCGGCCCTTTGGGGGGTGTGGGGAGGCGGCACGGTGGTCTACACGGAAGACGGGGGGCGCTCCTGGGTCGAGCGCCGGCAGGGTCTTCCCGGCGGCCAGGTCTACACCCTGGCCCTGCTCGCGGATCAGCCGGGTCGCCTCTACGCCGGCACCCGGCAGGGCGTCTTCGGGAGCGACGACGACGGAGAATCCTGGCGCCACCTGACCGCCGAATTGCCGCGCATCCAGAAGGTCACCAGCCTGATGGTGGATGCGCGGTATCCGGAGCGCATCACCGCCGGCACCTGGCGCCGGGCCTACCGCAGCGACGACCGCGGTACGACCTGGCGCGGAGTGTTCGAGGGCATGGCGTTGGACAGTGAGGTCTTCCGGCTGCAGCCGGTGCCCGGCAGCCCCGACGAAGTGTGGGCCTCAACCTGCGGCTGGGTCTACCGCAGCCTGGACGGCGGCGAGCGCTGGAAACGCTACAAAGAGGGTCTGGAGTGGCGCCGCACGCCGAGCTTTTCGCCGCTGCCCGGCGGCGCCCTGCTGGCCGGCACCGTCGGCGGCCTGTACCGCTCGGACGATGGTGGTGCGAGCTGGCATCGGGTGTCCATCGCCGGTCTGGTGATCCAGGACATCGTCTACCACCGGCAGCGGCCGCAGCGCATCTGGTTGGCCACCGAAGGCGCCGGCGTGTGGCGTTCAGACGACGGCGGCCGGTCCTTCGCGGCGACGGCCACTGGGCTGACCAACCTGCGCATCGGCGCTCTGGCCGCCACCGGCGAGCATCTGCTGGTGGCGGTGAACCACGCCGGTCCTTTCTCCGGGGTGTACCAAGTGGACAGCGCGGTCACCGTCGGCTCCACGGTGCATCGCGATCTGCCCCCGATCCTCGACCTGGCGGTCGCCGGACCCAACTTGCTGGCGGCCACCGAGGCGGGACTGTTCGAGCGCAGCGGCACCGCCTGGCGGCAGGTGACGGAAGTGGGGAAGGGTCGGGTGGAAGAACTGGCGACTTCCGCCGGGCGAGTCGCCGCGCGCACCCCCGGTGGGGTGTTCGAGCAGGTGGGCGCCGGGGGCTCCGGTCTCTTCGAGCGCCTCGCCCTACCGGCCCAGGGAGTGCGTTCCTTGACCTTCGCCGGGGCTGATCTGTGGATCAGCCATGGCGAAGGCTTGGTGCGTCGCACCGCCGGGGCCACGGAGCGCTACTCCGGCCCCTACGCCGGCGGACGCATCGCCAGCGCCGGCAGCCTGCTCTTTGCCGGCGATCAGGGGCTTTGGCGGCGACAGGATCTGTCGTCGCCCTGGGTGCTGCTGGAGAAGGCGGCCAGCAAGATATTCGCCACCGGCGGTGAACGCTTTTCCGCCTTGGCGGTAGGCGAGGAGGGGGCGTGGGTGTGGGATCGCGAGGCGACGGCGCTGCGCCCCGTGGAGTTGCCGGTGCGCGCGGCGGACATCACCGCCGCCCGGGTGTTCGAGGGGCGTCTTTTCTTGGGCACCGTAAGCCGTGGCCTGTGGTTGGCGCCGCTGGCGGGTGACGGATTGGCGGGCGAGCCTAGCCCTCGTCTTTGAGGCCGGCCTTCTTGGCGTAGTAGCGGAACGACCGAAAGCTCATCCCCAGCAGCTCGGCGGCCTGGGTCTGCACCCCGTCGGCGCGCTCCAAGGCCTGGCCCATGAGCTGGGCGCGGACGTGTTCCAGGTAGGCTTCCAGATCCATCCCCTCTTCCGGTAGCTGTACCGCGGTGGGGTTCGAACTGCGCATACTGAATACCGCATCGGGCAGGTCCTTCGAAGTGAGGGTCGGCCCGGTGGTGAGGGCGAGGGTGCGCTCCACCACGTTTTCGAGTTCCCGCACGTTGCCCGGCCAGTCGTAGCGCTCTAGCGCCTTCATCGCCTCGGCGGTGACTTTCTTCTCGTCGAGGCCCATATCCTCGGTGCATTTGCGGACGAAGTGGTCCACCAGCAGCGGAATGTCTTCCCGCCGTTGGCGCAGCGCCGGCAGCTCGATGGGAATGACATTGATGCGGTAGAAGAGGTCTTCCCGAAACTGCCCCTCGGCGATGCGCTCTTCGAGGTTTTGGTTGGTGGCGGCGATGATCCGCACGTCGATCGGCTCTTCGCGGTTCCCGCCCACCTTGCGCACCACCTTCTCCTGCAGCGCCCGCAGCAGGCGCACCTGCATGGTGGGGGTCATCTCGCCGATCTCGTCGAGGAAGAGGGTGCCGCCGCTCGCCTCCTGGAACAGTCCCTTCTTCTCCCGCACGGCGCCGGTGAAGGCGCCGCGTTCGTGGCCGAAGAGTTCGCTCTCCAGCAGATTTTCCGGCAAGGCGCCGCAGTTGATCGACAGGAACCGCTTATTCGAGCGCTGGCTGGCGAAGTGGAGGGCGCGGGCGATCAGTTCCTTGCCGGTACCGCTCTCGCCGCGGATCAACACCGTCGAGGAGGTGCGGGCCACCCGGTCGATGAGCGAAAAGATCGTTTGCATCTTCGGACTGCGGCCGATGATGTTCGAGAAAGTGTACTTCTGCTCCAGCTCCCGCCGCAGGTAGACGTTTTCGTCCACCAGCTCCGCCGTCGCCAGAGCCTTCTGCACCAGGACCTTCAGTTCCTCCACATCGAACGGCTTCGAGATGTAGTCGTAGGCGCCGAGCTTCATCGCCTCGATCGCCGATTTGGTGGAGGTGTAGGCGGTCATCATGATCACCGAGGTGCGCGGCTCGGATTCGCGCACCTCTTTGAGCAGGTCGAGGCCGTTGCCGTCGGGCATCATGATGTCGAACAAGCACAGGTCGTAGCCCCGGTGGAGGGTCTTCCGCGCCTCGCCGACGGAACCGGCGGTCTCCACCGTGAAACCCTGTTCCTCGAACAGCAAGGAGAGGAAGCTGACGACGCTCTCCTCGTCGTCCACGATCAGCAGGCGGTGGCTCATGAAAGATTCTCCAACAGGATGGGCTGGGTGCCGGTGCCCCCGAGGGGAAGTTCGACGGCGATCGATGTGCCCACGCCGGGTTCGCTATCCACCCGCAGATCGCCGCCGTGCTCTTCGACGATGCGGTAGACGATCGCCATGCCGATCCCCGAGCCGCTGTCGAAAAACGACTTGAAGGGGTGGAAGAGATTGGTGCGCTCTTCGTCCCCCATGCCGCGGCCGGTATCGATGAAGCGCAGGGTGTAGTGCTCCGGATCGAGGCTGCCGCTGACCCGCAGACGGCCCCCTTCGGGCATCGCCTTCAGCGCATTGCGGGCCAGGTTCCAGAAGATCTGGCTGATCAGGTCCGGGTCCGCCACGATCATCGCCGTCGGCGGCTGGAGATCCAGCTCCAGGCTGTGGCCGGCCAGCACCTCCGGGCTGTTGCGCAGCAGCTCGACATTCTCCTCGATCAGTTGGGCGATGTCGAAGTGCACGCTGGCCCGTTCCTTCGGCCGGGCGAAGCGCAGAAAGCCCTTGATCGTGCGGTCCAAACGCTGGCTCTCCTTGAGCAGGATGTCGAGCAACTTGCCCTCGGAGCTGCCTTCCTGGACCTTGTGGCTGAGCATCTGCACCGAGCCGGAGATCGCCGCCAGGGGATTGCCGACCTCGTGGGCCAGGCCCGCCGCCATTTCGCCGACGGCCGCCATGCGGTCCTTGAGGCGCACCCGGTCTTGGAGTTCCTGCCAGCGGGTGAGGTCCTGGAAGATCACGATATGGCCGCGCGGCACGCCCTCGGCGTCGGACAGGGGCGAGAGGGAAAATCCGATCAGGGCCTCTTCGCCGTCGCGCTCCAGGCGGGTTTCGATGCGCAGCTTGCGCTCCGCCTCAGCGCTGGCGAGGGCCTCTTGCCATTGCTCTTCGGTCACCAGGCCGACACTCTGGATAGGCTCGCGCAGCAGTTCCTCTTCGCCGCGGCCGAGGATCTCCTCGCCGGTGCGGTTGACGCTGGTGATCCGTCCTTCGAGATCCGTCGTGATCAGCCCGCTGTTGATCGACTGGATGACATCCCGGTGCACTACCTTCAGGTCCGCCAGATCTTCCAGCTTCTCTTCCAGCTCCAGTTCCGTGCGGGTGACTCGGCTGCGCAGGGCGAGGTAGCTGGTCAACAGAGCGACGGAGCCGAAGGCCACCAGATTGACCGTCAGGTTGTAGACCAGGCGGCTGGGAGAGGCCGTTTCGGTCACCGGGGTTACGGCCTGAAGCCAGCCGAAGTACAGCGACAGCAGGAGACTGGCGTAGAGCACGTAAGCGAAGACGGCGATGACAAAACGGTTCCGCCGACCGAGAAGAAACGAGGCGACGGCGATCACCAGCAGGTAAATGGTGGAGAAGGGGCTGTTGATGCCGCCGGTGTAGTAGACGATGGCGGTGACCAGCAGCAGGTCGCCGCACAACTGCAGGAAGGCTTGGGCCGGGTAGCGCCGGCCCAGCGACAGCAGCAACAGATAGAGCAGGCTCGCCAGGTAGGTGGCGCCGGCCAGGCCGAGCACCACCCGGGCGGTGAGGCCGGGGACGATCTGGGCGGAGCCGATCTGGACCGTCGAAGGCTCGAACCCCTCCGTTGGCAATGCGCCGCCGGGGGTGGGGACCTCGGGCACCGTTGCCGGGTCGATGGTGCCCTGGGGTACCAGGGTCAGCAGGCCGTAGGACACCAGTAGGCTGGTGACCACCACCAGCCGCAGGGCGATCAGCCAGCGGAGTTGCCGGGCGATGGGACTCATGACCGCGATGTCCTCACCGGGGGAAGAGGGGCGGGGGACTCCTACCCCCCGCCGGCTCTCGATGACCTACCCGATCTGCGACAGCACCGAGTAGAGCGGCAGGTACATGGCGGTGACGATGGTACCGATGACCACGCCGAGAATGGTGATCAGGAGCGGCTCGATCAGCTTCATCAAGCCGTTGACCGCCGTATCCACCTCTTCCTCGTAGAACTCGGAGATCTTGGCGAGCATCTGGTCGAGGGCGCCGGTCTGCTCACCGACGTTGATCATCTGCACCACCATCGGCGGGAACACGCCGGTTTCCGCCAGCGGTTCGCTCAGGGTCTTGCCTTCTTCCACCGCCTTGCGAACGGCCATGATGGCGTCTTCGATGATCGCGTTACCGGAGGTCTTGGCGGTGATCTCCAGGCCGTCCAGGATCGGCACGCCGGACGAGGTGAGGGTGGAGAGGGTCTGACAGAAGCGGGCCACGGCGATCTTCCGCAGCAGCATGCCGAAGATCGGCATCTTCAACATCAGCCCGTCGAGCACCCGTCTCCCGCGGTGGGTCTTGTGGTACCGATGCACCGCGAACCCGAGGGCGATCAACACCAAGAAGATCCAGATCGAGTAGCGGCCGAGGAAGTTGCTCGCCCCGATCACCACCTTGGTGACGAAGGGCATCTCGCCGCCGACACCGGCGAAGAGCTGCTCGAAGACCGGGATGACCTTCCACAGAATGATGTACACCACGAAGGCCGCGATCACGATGACGGCGATCGGGTAGAGCAGGGCGGAGCGCACCTGGTTGCGCAGCTTGACGATCTTCTCGATGTAGGTGGCCAGGCGCTGCAGGATGATGTCCAGAATACCGCCCGCCTCGCCGGCCGCCACCATGTTGACGAACAGGTCGTCGAAGGCCTTGGGGTGCTTGCGCATGGCGTCCGCCAGGGAAGCGCCGGACTCGACGTCCGAGCGCACCTTGTCGATGATCTCGGCGAAGGTCTTGTTCTCCTCCTGCTCGCCGAGGATCTCCAGGCACTGGACCAGCGGCAAGCCGGCGTCGAGCATCACCGAAAACTGCCGCGTGAACACCGCCAAGCGCTTGACGCTGATGCGCTGCGGCAGGCGCGGCAAGAGCGGAATGCGCCGCCCCTTCTCCCGAATATTGGTGATCTGAATCTGCTGGCGCCGGAGCGTCGCCACGGCGGCGTCGCGGCTGTCCGCCAACAGTACCCCTTCCTGGGCTCCACCGCTTCGGTTGCGTCCTTTCCAAACGAACTGGGGCATGGTCTAGCCTGCCTTTCTCACCGGTTAGCTCCTCGAAGCCTGGCGTCCCGGCGGCTGCATGTGCTGACTCAACGCCTGGGGACCGCGATTGATGATGTCCTGGAGTTCGTCCGGATAGGACGAGCGCGCCATCGCCGTGGGCAAACTGATCGTGCGGCGGAAGTAGAGCGACGCGAGGGACTGATTGAAGGTCTGCATGCCGAAGCGCGACTGCCCGGCCTGCATCATGCCGTAGATCTGGTGGATCTTGTCCTCGCGGATCAGGTTCCGGATGGCCGAATTCGGCACCAGAATCTCCATCGCCAGCGCTCGCCCCTGGCCGCCGGCCCGCGGCAGCAGCGACTGACACATGATCCCCTCCAGCACGAAGGAGAGCTGCACCCGGATCTGGCCCTGCTGGTGGGCCGGGAAGATATCGATGATCCGGTTGATGGTCTGGGCGGCGGAGTTGGTGTGGAGCGTCGCGAAGGTGAGGTGTCCCGTTTCGGCGATGCGCAGCGCCGCCTCCACCGTCTCATAGTCGCGCATCTCGCCGATCAGCACCACATCCGGATCCTGCCGCAGGGCCGAGCGCAGAGCATTCGAGAAACTGTGCGTGTCGGCGTTCAACTCGCGCTGGTTGACGATGCATTTCTTGTGCGAGTGCAGGTACTCCACCGGATCTTCGATGGTGACGATGTGCTCGCTGCGCTCGCGGTTCACCTTGTCGAGCATCGAAGCCAGGGTGGTGGTTTTGCCGGAGCCCGTCGGCCCGGTCACCAGCACCAAGCCGCGGGGCTTCTCACACAGCTTCTCCACCACCGTCGGCAACCCCAACTCGCGGAACGAGCGGATCTCGTAGGGAATCCGCCGGAAGGCCGCGGCGATCGCTCCCCGCTGGTGAAAAACGTTGGCCCGAAAGCGCGCCAAGCCCTTGATGCCAAAGGAGAAATCGATCTCCAAATCCTCCTCCAGACGGTGCTTTTGGTTGTCCGTCAGGATGGAGTAGGCCATCTGTTTGGTTTCGGTGGGGGACATCGGAGGCGCATTGAGCGCCTTCAACACGCCGTCAATACGAATCTGCGGCGCCGCATTGGTCGTCACATGGAGGTCCGAGCCCCCTTGTTCGACCATCGCCTTGAGCAGTTGGTTCAGCGTCGGTGCTGCCATGCAAAATCACCCCTCGGTGTCAACTACAGAGAAACGCAGCCTCGAATCCTACACCATCGAGGAGATAGATGAAAAGCGATAGATAGGATGGCTACGGGGGTTTTCAGAGGCGAGGTCGCGAATTCGAACCCGTGAAAGCCGCCGGCAAAGTGCGGGGAAACTGTAGGAATCTCCCGTCCGTCCACACAATGTCCCGGTGGACCTGAAAAGGTGCGAAGGAGCCCTTCTCCAGGTGCGGGGCGGGGTAGAGTTCGCCTTCGAACCGACCGTCGCTGCCGGGGCTGCGGATGACGAGAACCGGGCTCCGGCCGAGGGGGTGGCTTGCCATGCGAAAGTCGTAGTCGTAGCCCCAGCCATCGACCGCGGGTAGTTGCCCGAGATACAAGGGTACGAGCAGGGTATGAAGTTGGGATGCCGAAACGGGCGGCAGATCGCCGACGAAGACGCCGTTTCCGGCGCCTTCGTCCGAGGCAAAACGGACCGTTCCCCCGGGCAGCTCCAGGGAGGAAACCTGGTCGACGAACCAGCTCATCCAGGCCGCCCCGATCGCACGCATTTCGTCCAACGTTTGCCTCTGCGCCCTCAGGTCGGCGGGATCCGGTGGCGCGAGCGGCCCTTTGGTCAGCTCGTCCAGCGACGGAAGCGGCAGGTTGAGGTCGGCTCGTACCGAGTCGATCACCTCGGGCCAACGCGGAGCACAGGGCGCCGACAAGACCTCGATCCAGGCGTCGCGACCCATGCGAGCTCCGCCGCGGGCTAGCTCCGCGAAGGCCGTCACGTTGCATGCCTTGCCCGCCAAGCTGAGGGCCGAATTGCCGCGTGCATCCGCGGCATCGTGAGCTGCGCCTTGCGCCAGCAAGCGCCGGATCATTGCATTTTGAGCCTCGTCGCCGGTAGCCCGTTGGGTCCGTGGCAAACGCCAGGCGGCGAGTTCCATCAGCGGCGTTCGCCCCTGCGAGGTCGCCAGGTCGACCCTCGCACCGGCATCGAGCAGTCGGTGAGCGAGGTCGAAGTGGCGCAGGGAGATCGCAGCGAGCAGGGGGGTCGACCCATCCTTGGCGCGCGCGTCGAGGTCGGCACCCAGCCGCAGGAGAGCTTCGAGCTGCGGTTCGTTTCCCGACTTGGCGGCGGAGTAGAGGGCGGTTTCCCCGAAGGATCGGTCGGCGGCCTCGAGATCGGCGCCGTGGAAAGCCAGCAACTCGATTTCCGGGACCGTCTCAGCGAGATGAATCAGCGTCCTACCGCTGGCCTGGGAGAGTTGATTCGGCTCGCCACCGAAGTCGAGCAGAAGGCGCATCCAATGGAGTCGGTCCGGCGACTCGGTCTCCAGCTTGCGCAGCAACAACGGACTCGCTTCGCCGTCCTTGAGCCTCGCACCGTGTTCCCACAATAGATCGAACCAGTCGCGTCGGCCCTTGGCGATCACCTCGCTGACCAGGCTCCTCCGCCGATTCGGTCCTGCTCCGACGGACGATCTCGGCGGCGCGGAAACCTCGGCGCCGGCCTCGAGCAGGTTCCGGGCGATGTCCAAGGCGTCCGCGCGCCAGGATTCCTCCAGGGCCGAGCGCTGTCTCGGCCCGCGGCGGCTGGGATCTGCGCCCCGGGACAAGAGGAAGGCGACCATCTCGCTGTGGCCGCCCTGAATGGCCGCGAACAGCGCCGACCGCGATCCCGCGAGATCGCTCTCAATCGGAACCCCCTGGTCGAGCCATGACCGAACCGCCGGGAGATCGCCTTGTTCGGCTGCGGCCACCAGTTTGCCGACGCGCTCGGTCGTCTCTAGATCCTCGGCGGGTCCTTCCTCGGCGTACTCGTGAAACGCCGTTCGCAGATTCTCTTGGCTCCCCGGATTCTTGATCTCGTCACCGGTGGTTCCGCCGGCGATGAGAACCGTCGCCACGGCGACTCCAAGGGATCGGCCCCATCCGAGAGGGCCGGTTTTGCGGCTGAATCTTCCGAGGATCATGGCAACTATTTTAGTGGAGTCCCGGGGGTGGGCTTGCGGCGCGGACTCCATCAGCCGGTGGAATGCAAGCGGAGGTGGCGGTGTATTCTCGGCGTCGTGAACAACCACCACGAAGAAGAAGTTCTCGGCAAGGCCTATGACGGTCGCCTCATGCGGCGCCTCCTCGGCTACGTGCGGCCCTACCGCGGCATGGCCGCCGGCGCCGTGGCGCTGATCATCCTGTCGTCTTTCTTGCAGTTGGTGGGTCCCCTCGCCACCGCCGTCGCCATTGACCTCTACATCCGGCCGCCCGACCCAAATGGAGAACAAGCCGCCGAACAGTCAAGCGCCGCCCTCTGGGCCGGCGAGCAATTGGCCGCCGTCGGCATCGTGCTCACGCCGGCCGAGGGCATCACCGTGATGGCGGCGATTTTCTTCGTTTCCCTGGTGCTTTCCTTCGGGGTGCTGTACCTGCAGGGGCGGGTGATGTTGATGATGGGCCAGTACGTCATGCGGGATCTGCGCAACCAGATCTTCCGGCGCCTGCAGGAGTTGCCCGTCTCCTACTTCGACAAGAACCCCATCGGCCGGCTGGTCACCCGGGTCACCACCGACATCGATGCCCTCAACGAACTCTTCACCTCCGGCCTGGTGTCCATCTTCGGCGACGTCTTCCTCCTGGCCGGCATCGTCAGCGTCCTCTTCTGGCTCAACTGGAAGCTGGCGCTGGTCACCTTCTGCATCCTGCCCCTGCTCCTGCTGTTGACCCTATGGTTCCGCATCCGGGCGCGGCAGAGCTACCGCGAAGTGCGGGTCAAGATCGCCCGCATCAACTCCTTCCTACAGGAGCACGTCACCGGCATGTCGGTGCTCCAGTTGTTCAACCGCGAAAAGCGCGCCTACGACGAATTCACCGAGATCAACGAAGAGAACCGCGTCGCCAACGTCCAGGCGATCTTCTACTACGCCGTCTACTACCCGATGGTGGAGTTGATCACCGCCGTCGGGATCGGACTGATCATCGGCTATGGCGGCAACCGGGTGGTGGCCGGCGCTCTCTCCCTGGGCGCCCTCGTCGCCTTCGTGCAGTACGCTCAGCGCTTCTACCAGCCGCTCTCCGACCTGTCCGAGAAATACAACATCCTGCAGGCCGCGATGGCGAGTTCCGAGCGGGTCTTCGCTCTGCTCGACCGGCCGGTGGAGATCGCTTCCCCGGAGAATCCCTGGCGCAACGACCAAGCGCCGTCCGGCGAGGGCGCCTCCATCCGCTTCGAGGAGGTCTCCTTTTCCTACCTGCCGGGCGAGCCGGTGCTCAAGAACGTCTCCTTCGAAGTGGCCGCCGGTGAAACGGTGGCGGTGGTGGGCCACACCGGCGCCGGCAAATCCACCCTCACCAATTTGCTGCTGCGCTTCTACGACGTGGACTCCGGCAGCGTCTCCGTCGACGGGGTGGACGTCAAGGGTTGGGACCTGGCGGCGCTCCGCCGTTCCACGGCGATGGTGTTGCAGGACGTCTTCCTCTTCTCCGGCACCTTGGGCGCCAACATCCGCCTCGGCTCCGCCGAGATCGACGACGCGCAACTTCGCCGCGCCGCCGAAGAAGTCCACGCCCTGCCCTTCATCGAGGCCAGCGACGAAGGCTTCGCAACCCAGGTCCGTGAGCGCGGCGCCGGCCTCTCCGTGGGCCAGAAACAACTCATCGCCTTTGCCCGCGCCCTCGCCTTCGACCCGCGCATTCTGATCCTCGACGAAGCCACCTCCTCGATCGACACGGAAACCGAGCAGCTGATCCAAAAGGCCCTCCAGCGCCTCCTCATCGGCCGCACTAGCCTGGTCATCGCCCACCGCCTCTCCACCATCCAGCGGGCGGACCGCATCCTCGTCCTCCACAAGGGCTGCCTCAGAGAACAGGGTACCCACCAAGAGCTTCTGGCGCTCCGGGGTATTTACTACCGGCTGTACCAGTTGCAGTACAAGGAGCAGGAAGTGGCCTGAGGAAGGGCGGGTTCAGCACGCAGAGTCGGCAAACGCGACACCAACTTTGCGCCCTGAGAGCCGTACCTTCCACCTATGCAGGTTCCATTGCCGCCGACCGCCCCTCTCGGAACGGTACGCCTTGTCCGCCAGGTAGGTCCCTTCTCGATCTGGGAGGGCCGGCAGCCTCCAGGGCTGGAGGTGGAAGAGCACAGCCACGGCGCGAGGCTTCGGTTGGATTCGCCGCTACTTCGACTACCTGGCTTCCTGCGCCGGGCGCGAAGCCCTGTCCCAGGGCCTGGAAGGAGAGAGCCAGCACCCCTGGATCGCCAGCGCGCCCGTCCAGTCGATCCTGCCGAGCGAAAAGAACTGCCCCAACTGGAGTTGGGTCGCCACCTACGACCCCCTCCCGGACATCGCGCGCCTCGGCAACCTGCCGGTGCTCGCCCTCTTCGGCGGCCGCGACCGCAGCTCACCGGCCGATGTGTCCGCCGCCCGCTAGCGGCTGGGCCTGGCCCAGGCCGGCAACGACCCCGCCACCGTGATTGTCCTCCCCTACGCCAACCACTCTCTCCAGGTGGGAATGCAGGCCGCCGCCGCAGGCCACGGCTCCCGCGGCGAAGACCAGGCTGCGCCCACGGGCAGGGGCTACTTGGAAGAGATCGAAGACTGGGTCGAGAGGCAGGGGATCACGGTTCCGAAGCAGTAATCTCCAGCTCATGACCCCACCAGCCGAGAGATAGCCCTCGTCGCAGGCCAGGGGGGTGGATTCCTCCCGGCCGACGAACGTCAAGGACAATCTCCTTGATTTGCGAGCCGGAATCAGGCCCGCCTGTCCAGGCTCCGCCGCAGCCGGGCCAGTAGGGCGGCGGAGAGGCGCTCGGTGGCGGCGGCTCGGGCGAGCAGGTGAATGGCGCGGGCGGCTTCGGCCGGGACTTCCTGCTGCTCAAACACGCTGAGAGTTTCCTGGGCGAGGGTGTGCACGGCGGCGAGGTGGCCCTGGGCGAGGCGGAGTTCCGCCAGATCGAGGGTCACGAGGGAGGCGTCGAGGGGCAAGTCCGCGGCCAGGAACGACGACCTGACGGATTGGAGTGAGCTTGCCGCTTGGTCAAACTCGCCGAGGCCGCTGGCGATGCGCCCAGTGAGCCATTCTTCATGAATGCCCGGATCAGTCACGGTCCGGAGCCGCGCGTCTCTCCGAAGAGCGTGCCAGGCTCGGTCCGCACCCGGCAGGTCCGAGGCGACACGCAGTAGGTTTGCCCGCCGTGCCGCCAGGCGCAGGCTCAGGGCCGCCGTAACGGCCCGCGGATACCCGCCGCCGTGGAGGCGAAGGAGGAATTTCTTCGCCAGGTCCAGCCACTGGGATGGAGGAGCCAGCCTTGTGACATCTCATGGCTCGCTAGCCATTCGGCCAGGGCGGGCGAAATCTCAGGCAGGTGATTGTATGAAGCCATCACCTTGTAAGTACCCGCCACAGCCCTTGGCGAGACCAGCAAGCGGCAATTCAATGAAAGAACGCTGGGTCACCGCTCGATTCTGCGAGCGATGACCAAGGGTGTTAACGAGCCTAACCGTCCGGGTCCAATCCGGGGCCACGTTCGCTGTGGTTACCATTGGGGTCCATGCCCGGGCCGCGTTCGCTGCGGTCGCCGTCCGGGTCCAATGCCGCGCGGCCGCCGTCAGGGTCCATGCCTGGCCCGGTCGCGGTCTGACCAGCCCAGGGTTGAGGGTCCGGTTCTCCGTCTCCGCTCTGGTTGGCCCATGGAGTGGGGGCCGGGCCGGAACCTGCCAGGTGGATATAGCGCTCGTAGAGTCCGGCGATCCAGCGAGCGATCGGGCTGGACTGCGTGGTCTCCTCTGCTGCATGGCAGGGGGGCGCGGAAAACGCCGCCGGAGCGGTAAACACGAGAGCCAGGATCACGAGCAGGGCAAATGCGCCTAAGCGTCGCATGGGAAATCCTCCTTCGCGAGGAAGTGCGAACGGGCCGGCGGCAGGCCGGCTCGGCCTTCCCCTATGAAGGTATGTATCGCAATCCCACGGCGCCGGGACTCCCCGAAAGCTCGAAAAAAGTTGTCGATTCTTACCGCAGTGGGTAAATGATGACCGCTTCGGTTACCGATTCCGGTATGCGAATGCACAGCTTGGACCTCTCCCACGAAATGTGGGCGAGGCCGATTGGATCGAAAGAAATGTAGGTTAGAGAGCGGAGCGGGCTGGGCGGCGGGCCTCTTCCAGCCGGTGGCGCAGACTGGCCAGGGTTTCCAGGCTGAGTTGATCCGCAGCGGCCGCTTGGAGAAAGAGCTTTAATGCCTCGGCCATCTCTGGCGGCACGCTCTGTTCCTCGAACGTGCGAAGCGTTTGCCCGGCGAGACGTTTGACCTCGAATGTACGACCTTGCGCGAGGTGAACACCAGCGAGATCCAAGCTAGTTATTGCGGCGTCGTACAAAAGGCCATGATGTGTGAAGTGATTCCGCGCCTCGCCGAGCCGGCGCTCCGCGGTTTGCCAGTCCTTGAGGCCTATGGCGATGCGGCCCTCCAGCCAGCACCGCAGGTTCGCCTGCTCCGGGCCGAGGGGTGCACCAGGGCTAGCGGCGAGCGCCGCAGCAGCGAGTTCGAAGTCTCCGCATTCGCAAAGGCACAAGGCTCGGTTGTGATGCACAGCCTCTACCAGCCGAGGCGCTACCGCTGGGTGGACCCAGCGCTCCGCTCTATTCAGGCGAACTCCCTCCGACCAGCGGCGAAGCCGGCACCCGGGGACCGTGGAAAGTCGAAGTCGCCGAGCCGGAAGCGCGCTACGCCGTGCTCCGGCAGTCCGAAAGCCTGCCGGCCGGCGACATCCCCCGACTGCTCCTCCAAGACCGCCAAGAGGCCCTCCTCGCCGCCGCCCTACCCGCCCTCGGCGTGCGCGACACCTACGCCCTGGCGAGCCAACCCATACCCTCCACCAACCCCCTCCTCGCCGGCACCTACCCCCTACTGCGAGAAGGCGAGCCCGTGGGCCACTGCCAAAGCTTTGACAGCGGACTCCTTGGCTACCTGCACGCGCTACGGACCCTCTGCACCCATCCGGAGGCCTTGGCGCACCTGCTGGAAGCGGCGGGGCACGAGGCGGTGCTGCGGGCGGGGAGGGTGCTGGCGGGGCGGGTGGGGGAGTAGCGGTGGTGGGGTGACCTTGCTTGACGGTGGGGATCGTCCGCTGCTATTTCTTATTCCATGAAAACAATGACCCCCAGGAGTCCTCTGGTGCACAGCGGTTCGCTCCTCCTATTGGCGCTTTTTGTAGAGGTCATTGCCGGGACGCCATGCAGGGGCCTAGATCAGACCCCGATGGTAACGTACCCGGCCGCCGCTGATTTTCGGGTTCTGGCGCTCCAGTCTCGCGTCAACTGGGCTATCGATGGGAAAGGACCCTCCATCCACGTCTACGGTGATGGTCGAGTGCATTTGCATCGACCTGCCGTCATGAAGGATTCCGGCGATTTTGAAGCCTGGCTTACCACCGGCGATCTCGATGCCCTTCTTCGTCGATTGGCAGAGTCTGGCCTTTTCGAGTTCAGCCCCGAAGCCGCTCGTGCGGATCTGGTGGAGGCCATGAAGCGCAGACGAGATGCCGGCGAGTCTGCCCCGATGATCACGGATGCCGGAACGGCTGTTCTCATAATCCAGTTAGGGAGCTATCGGGCCGTTGGCAGCACCGAGCCGGTCCAAGACTTCTCGAAGGTCATTGAATGGAGCGGCCTGGATTTCGATGCCGAGACCTACCCTGAAGTCGTTGCTCTGCAGCTGCTTGATTGCGCGGTCTCTGTGATCCGGCTCTTGGGTGAATTGGTCCAGGACGCCGCTATCCGCAACGAGACCATGATTCGTTTGCCGGCCTCTCCGGTTGCCTCACGACAGCTGCTTACCCGAGGCGACGAGATTTCTTGCAAGGCCCCCAAACAACTGATCAACTGTTTTGAACGAGACTGTGATCGGAAGAACGCCGTCTAGCTGAAGAAGTGAACCTCTTCCAACTAGGCGCTCTGAGAGGCGTGAGACGATATAGATCCACACGAGTCCCCAGAGCACCATGTGATATCCGATGTGGCCGTCGAGTCGTAGGCGACCGGGAAACTTGATCATTCTCCTGAGGTCTCCCTCGCCCCGGAGTCCCGATTTTGGCCAGCGTTTCTTGCACCAAGGCATTTGACCTAGGATCGAATTCCATTGCCCACCGGTCAGGCGGAGTCCGATTTTTGCGAACATAACTACGTTATATTGTAATCTTAATTAAATTATATTCGAACTTCCAAGTCAACGACGCAAGCGCGTCACCGCCGACCCTTCCCGTACTCGTGCATCTGGCGGATGAAGTCCATCAGAGCACCGAGTTCTTCCACTTCAGGCGCGACCATGTGGAGTGCTCCGAGGCTGCGGATTCGGATCGTCTTGGAGATGGGGCCAAGCTCCTCGCCATTGCGTCGATAGCTTGCGAGTTCTAGATGGATCGTGATTGTGGACGGGTGGCTCTCTGAGAACCGTCCGTACTTTTCAAAAACGCGCCGGGTCAGTTCCTCTCCGCTCGTGTCGATGACTCCACCCTCGACGAGGAGGCCGACAAGCTGGTTGAGCTGGTCGAGGCTGAGTGACTTGTTCCATTTGCTGACCGGACCCGCGTTGTTCTTGTGCTCGTAGATGTATTGGCCGTCAGCAAAGAATTTGTGAGTGACCTGCTGGCCGTTGAAGCCTGGGGGCGACGTGCGTGAGATGACCACCACGCTTGGATCCGTCGAGAGTGAAAAGCTTCTCGATACAGGCCCATCGGTACTCGGGTCGTTTGCGGTACACGCCAATAGGGCGACGCTCGCGATTATGCCGACGAGGAGTCGTCCGAGAAGGGTTGCCCGCATCACGCTGCCTTTCCACGGGTTGAGACCGATGACGCTACCACGGGCTGAACCTGGTGCTGGGTGGCAGTGTGCTGTAGCTCCCGCAGAACGCGACCGACCTACCGCCTGCCAAACACTCTCCGCAACAGCTCCGTCGTCCGCGCAACCGGATCCTGCCGGATCTTGCGCTCTTCCTCGGCCAGTTCGTGGAACAGGCCGTCCAAGGCGCGGTCGGTGAGGTAGTCGTCGAGGTCGATGGCGGGGCGGGTGACGAAGGGGAGGGCGTTGTAGGTGTCGGCCAAGGTTCTGTACTGGCGGGCGAGGCCGACTTGGTCCATTTTTTCTTCGATGATCGGCTGGAAGCGCGCGGCGAGGGTGGCTTCGGTGCGCTGGCGGAAGTATTGGGTGGCGGCGGTTTCTTCGCCGCGCAGGATGCCCCAGGCGTCGGCGATGGTCATTTGGCGGATGGCGTTGACGAAGATGGGCTTGGCCTCGCTGGCCGCTTCCTCGGCGGCGCGGTTCATGGCGATCTCGAGTTCGTCCACCTGGCGGGAGAAGCCGATGCGACGGAGGGCCTCCGCCATGGTTGCGAGTTCTTCGGGCAGGCGGATGCGGATCAGCTCGTTGGCGAGGTAGCCGTCGTGGCTGGAGACGCGGGTGACGGCGCGGCCGCTGCCGACGTTCAGGGCTTCGCGCAGGCCGCGGGCGACGGTGGCCTCGTCGAGGGGGGCGTTGGTGCCGGCATTGGTGGCGGTGAGGATTTCCTCGATGGTGGTGGCGTCGAACCCGGCGCAGCCGCCGGAGAGAAGCACGGCGGCGGCGAGAACGGGCCAAAGCCTGTGTTGTTTCCTCATGCTTGGGAGGATACCGAAAGCGGTGCTCGGAGAACGGGCGGTCTGCGAGTTGCCCCTACCGAAAGCGGCGCGGGATCAAGGCTTTTCTCGCGCTTCCCACTCGTTTTCCAGCAGTCCGTAGTAGCCGGTGTCCCACCATTGATTCTCTTTCCAGAGGTCCTTCCGCAGGACACCTTCTCTGCGGTAGCCGAGGCGTTCGAGGATTTTGATCGAGGGGAGGTTGGCCGGGTCGACTCTTCCGAAGAGGCGGTGGGCTTCCAGGTGGTCGAAGGCGAAGGCGGTCAGGGCACGGGCGATCTCGCTGCCGTAGCCCTGGCCCCAGGCTTCCCGGGCCAGGGAGTAGCCGATCTCGTAGATGCGGTGGCCGTTGGGGAGGAGGAGGGCGCGGCCGAAGGGTTGGTCGTGGCGGGTGGCGACGAGCTGGTAGGTGTCCCGTGGGTCGGCCTCGGCGGCTTCGATGGCGCTTCCGATCAGGGCCAGGGTGTCTTCCGAGGTGTAGGGGCCGCGGCTGGTGTAGCGGGCGACTTCCGGATCGGATTGGAAGGCGTGGACGGCGGCGAAGTCCGAGGGGCGGAAGTCGCGGATCAGCAGTCGTTCGGTGACCAGCGGCAGGGGCATGGGCGGAGAATACTCTGCGACTCCGCGTCTTCCAAGGGGATGCTTGAAAATATAATATCAGTGTTATATAACTTCAACGCGATGGACGGAGTGCAGGAAATTTTCACCGCTCTCGCCGATCCCACCCGGCGCGCTCTCCTGGCCCGACTGGCCGAGGGCGAAGCCGGGGTGATGGAGCTGGCCGAGCCCTTCGAGATGAGCCAGCCGGCGATCTCTCGCCACCTCAAGGTGTTGGAGGATGCGGGCCTCATCGCGCGGCGGGTGGACGGCGCCCGGCGTCCTTGCCGGTTGGTGAGCGGGGGTACCGCGCCGGTGGAGCACTGGCTGGAGGAGCTGCGGCGGGTCTTCGCCGCGAACTACGAGCGATTGGACGCTTTGCTGGCGGCGGGCTTGCCGCCGCGAAAGGACGAGACTTGACGAACGAAATGAACCTGACGGTCGCGCAGGAGGGAGACCGCACGTTGGTGGTACGCCGCTTCTTCGCCGCGCCGCCGGAAGCCGTGTACCGTGCCCACACGGAGCCGGAACTGGTCCAGCAGTGGGTGCTCGGCCCGCCCGGCTGGACGATGCCGGTGTGCCGCAGTGAACCCAAGCCCGGGGGAGAGATCTACTACGAGTGGGTCGGGCCCGAGGGCGAAGGCTTTCACTTGACCGGCGAGTTCGTGGAACTGGTGCCGTTCGAGCGGACGGTTCACGTGGAGCGCATGCACCTGCCGGATCCCACCCCCGACAACCGGGTGGTGACCACCTTCGAGGCGGTCGACGGTGGCACCCGGTTGACGATGCGCATGACCGTGCTGGACGCCGCCACGCGCGCCCAGATGCTGGAGTCGGGCATGACCGACGGCATGGAGATGAGCTACCAGCGGCTCGACGGCCTACTGCCGACGAACTAAGAAGTTACCTGCTCGGTGTGCTCCACTTCGAGCCAGCCCTGCTGGCCGTCCGGGAGTTCGAGGCGGAGCCAGTCGCCGCGCTGCTCGACGAGGCGCACTTCGGTGCCGGCGTGGAGCTTGAAGCGCACCACCGCCCCGCCGTCCGGGCTGGAGCGCACGTCCACCTCCTGGGGCACGACCACGGCGACGCGCTGGGGGGCGAGAGTCTTGACCGCTAGGGAGGCGGTGACGGCGAGGAGGGGCACGAGGGCGAGGGCCGCCAGCCAGCGGAGGATTTCCCAGCGGCGCCGAAACAGGTGCAGGGCGAGACATCCCCAGAACAGCAGGTTGAGCACCACGGCGGTGGCGAGGAGTTCTTTCGTGGACAGGCCGTAGTGCCAGAAGAGCAGGGTACGCTGCACCTCCGACGGCGCCGGCGGCGCCAGGGCGTCCCGCGCGCTGCGGCGTGCAAAGTCGAGGTTGGCGGCGGCGTCCTGGTCGCGCGGCTGACGCACCAGACTGCGGCGGTAGGAGGCGATCGCCCGGCCCAGCTCGCCGGCGCGCAGGTAGGCGTTCCCCAGGTTGTAGTGCAGGGCGCCGTGGTCGGCGCCGTCTTCTAGGAGCTGGCCGTAGAGGTCGATGGCGCGGGGGTAGCGGCTCTCTTCATAGGCGTCGTTGGCGCGCACGAAGAGTTCGCCGAGGGCCTGGTCGGCCGGGCGCGCAGGCGCGGTGGCGCGGGGAGCCGCCGGCTCTCCCTCCGGGGCAGCCGTCGGGTCGCCGGCTTCGTCTACATCGGTTTCGTCGGTCTCTTCCAACTCTTCGCCAATGGAATCTTCGCCCTGCACGATCAGCGGATCGCCGCTTGCCAGGGACGCGTCGGCCGGCGGCGGGTCCTCTTGCGGTGCGGCCATGGCCGGCAGGACGCCACCGAGGAGGGCGGTGAGGATGAAGGCGGCGGCGCACTTCATGGGGTGGCCCGCCGTGCCGCCCGTAGGGCGCCTTCGAGGCGCCGAACGAGGTCCAGGGTGGTGCTTTCGAGGTCCGTCGTTTCGGCTTCGCGCCGGGCGTAGCGGGCGGCGTCCAGGCGGTCGAGGAGGGCGTGGACTTGCCTGGCCAGCTCGGCGTCGATCCCGCTGCCGCGGAGCGCCTCTTCGGCTTCCTGGGCGGTGAGGGCGCCACCTTCCAGGGTGAGCTTGTCGCCGATGTAGGCGCGCAGGGTGGCCGAGGCTTCAATGGCACCGTCGTTTCCCTCGTCGAGGTTCTCGAGCCGGCGGCGGGCGCGTTTGAGCGCTTCTTGCCGGCGCCGCAGACCGCCATCCCGCCGGTAGCGCTGGTCCCGCCGCCGGGCGAGCCAGAGACCGAGGAAGAGGAGCGGCGGCGCGGCCAGGGCGCCGCTCCAGCCGATCGGTCCGGCGGGGCTGGGCCGGCTCGCGGCCACCGCGGCGAGGTCACGCTTCAGGGGCAGGATGTCGTCCGCCAGGATGCGCACGGCCACTTTGCCGGTGGTCGGCGCGACGGATTCCGTGAGCCGCAGTTCTTCCTTGCCGTCCGCGGGGGTGACGTCCAGGGTGATCGCCTCGCTTCGGGCGGTGCGGTAGGTGCCGGCTTCCGGATCGAAGTAGACCAGCGACAAAGCCGGGATCTCGAGGCTGCCGGCGGTGAGCGGCACCAGCGCCTTGGAGAAGGTGCGCGAGCCGTTCAGGCGCACGCCGTTGCGCGAGATCTTGCGCAACGGTTTGTCGTCGTAGATCTTGAAGGCGGAGAGGTCCGGGAAGTCCGGTTCGCCGATGCGCTGCACGTTGCCCTGGCCGGCGACGGTGATCTTGAGGGTGGTCGACTCGCCGGTCTGGAGTGCTCGTTTGCTCGCCTCGGCGTCCAGGCTGAATTCTCCGACCAGGCCGCTGAAGGCCGCCGGTGCGGCCGGCAGCGGGCGGACGTTGAGGGTGATCGGCGGCCCGGCGACGGAGCGCGGTTCGGCGCGGCCGCGGCCGAAGAAGTCGTCGAAGGGGCTGCGGCGTCCGCGGTTTTGCACCACCACCTGGCAGTTGAGGCGCGAGCCGGAGACGGTCAGTTCCCCGGCGCGCAGCGGGAAGATCGCTTTGCGCCACTCGTAGACTCGGTAGCGCTGGCCATTGCGCACCGTCTCGTACTCCCGCACCTCCCCCAGATCCTCGACCTGGAAGCCGTCGAACTCCGGCGGAACGAGCTGCGGGTTGCCGATGCGGATGCGGTGAAAGAAGCGCCAGGTGTAGATCACCTGTTCGCCGACGAAGGGCTCGCGTTCGGAGACGGCGATTTGAATGAACAAGTCTTCGCCGCCGGACGCCGGCTGGTCCGCCTCCCGGACGCGCACCTGGAAGGGCCTGGACCGGTAGGTTCGACCGCCGATTTCGGCGCTCACCGGACCGATGGTGAAGGTGCCGGCGGCGCGAGGAATCAGCAAGTAGGAGTAGGTCACGCTGACGGTACTGCGTCCGTTCGAGATCTGGAAGTTCTGCGCTGCTCCCGTTTCGCGCGCTTCGAAGGCCGGCAGCTCCGGCAGCGAGGGGCGGGAGGTCCGGCTACCGCTCACTGTGACGGAGAGGATGAGTGGTTCTTGGAGGCTGGTTTCGACGCGGTTGACGGTGGCGCTGACGGACTGCGCCGATGCTGCCGAAGCGGCCAGACTGGCGGCGAGACAGAGTCCGACAAGGGCCAGGGTCTTGGCCTGGAGGGCGCGGCTCACCAGTCTTTCTCCGGCCGGGTACGGCGGCTGCGGCCCGGGCGTTCCTGCACCGGCCGCCCCTCTTCGAGGGAGTCGAGAAGGCGCGCTGCTTCTTCGGCGGTCAGGGGGCGTTCTTCGCCGCCGGTGGTGTCTCCCTGGGCGCCGGCGGACTGCTGGCCGGCGGGTGTGTTGTCCGGGTCCTGACCGTCCGGGATGCCGTCGCCGTCGGAGTCGGCCCGGTTGGGATCCGTTTCGCCGGGGTCGACCTCGCCGTCGCGGTCGAGATCTTCGGCCCCGTCCGGCAGGCCGTCCTGGTCGGTGTCGGGGTTTCGCGGATCGGTGGGATTGGCCCCTTCGCGCTCCACCTGGTCCGGCAGGCCATCGTCGTCGGCGTCCGGGCCGGCGGCGTCCGGGCTCCCGGCGGACCGCTGTTCCTGGGGGCCTCCCTGCTCCTGGTCGCCGCCTTCGTCTTGACTCGCGTTCGGTTGGTTTTCTTGTTCCTGGTTCCCCGGGCTGCCGGAGTCCTGCGAGTCGTCCCCTTCAGAGCCTTCCTGTGATTCCGACTGCTCGCCCTGGTCGCCCGGCGGTTGCTCTTGTCCTTGGTCGCCCTGCTGCTGTTGCTCCTGTTCTTGCTGGCGCTTCTGGGCCTCCTCGTGCCGGCGACGGATTTCATCGCGGGTGTATTCGAGGTTGAACTTGGCGTCTTCGTCGTCCGGCCTGACTTCGAGGGCGGACTGGTAGAAGGCGACCGCTTCGTCGAGCTTGCCCTGGCGGAAGGCGGTGTTGCCGAGGTTGTAGAAGCCCTGGAAGCGGACGTCCGGATCGTCGTCGTTGGCGGCTTCGGTGAAGGCCCGCTCGGCTTCTGGGTAATTCCCCATCTGGTAGTGGGCACTTCCCAGGTTGAGGGCGACTTCCGGATCTTCCGGCCGCCGCACCTGCTGGTCCACAAAGCCTTGGAGCGCCTGGTTGAAGTGGCCGCCCTCATAGGCCTCGTAGGGATCTTTGGGGGCGGGGGATGGCGCGGTCGCCGCCGAGCCTTCCGGTGCCGGGTCTTCCGCCGCCGGCGGGCTCTGCGCGTAGGCGAGCGCCGATCCGGCCAGGACGAAGAGCAGAACCACGGTGAGATGGCGTTTCAGGTCAGACATTCGCGGGCCTCCGGCGCCGGCGCTCGGGGATCAAGGCTTCGACCATCAGCAGCAGGACCGAGGCCCCCACCAGCCACTGGAATCGCTCCTGCCAGCGTTGGCGCCGGCGCGAACCGAGCTCCTGCGCTTCGAGGGAGGCCTTGATGCCCTGGAAGTAGATCTGCTCCAGGTCCACGTCGCCGGTGACCGAACGCACGTAGCGGCCGCCGGTGGTCAAGGCGATCTTCTGTAGGGTGGGTTCGTCCAGGCGGCTCAGGATGATGTCGCCCCGGCGGTCGCGCCGGAAGCCGCCGCCGGCCGTGGGGATCGGCGAGCCCTCGTCGCGCCCGATGCCGATGGTGAAAATGCGCACCCCCGCCGTTTTCGCCTCTTCGGCGGCCCGCAGGGCGGCGCCGCCGTGGTCTTCACCGTCGGTGATCAGCAGGATGGCCTTGGACTCCTGGGCGGAGCCCTCGAAGGCCTCCAGGGAGGTGCGGATAGCGTCGCCCAAGGCGGTGCCCTTGACCGGGATCAAATCCGTGTCGACGGCGCCCAGAAACACCTCGGCGGCGCTGTAGTCGAGGGTCAGCGGGCACTCCAGGAAGGCGGTGCCGGCGAAGGCCACCAGGCCGATGCGGTCGCCTTCGAGGATCTGCAGGAGATCCACGATCTCGCGCTTGGCGCGCTCCAGGCGGCTCAAACTGCCGCTCGCCTCGGCGTCTTCCACCAGCATCGAATCGGACACGTCGAGGGCGACCACCACGTCCACTCCGCGCCGCTGTACCTCTTCCCAGGTGAAGCCGAATCTGGGCTCCGCCAGGGAGAGGATCGCCGCCGTCAGGCCGAGGAGGGTCAGGAACACTTTGAGGATCTGCCGCGGCCGGCTGATGCCGGCGGTCAGCTGCTCCAGCATGTCCGGCGAGGCGAAGCGCCGCAGCAACCGCGCCTTGGTGCGGAAGGAGTAGACAAAGAACACCAGCAGCACCGGCACCAGCCACAGCAGCCAAAGGGCGCGCGGATCGCCGATGCGGACCTCGCCGCCGCAGCCAGCGGTGAAGGCCGCCAAGAGCCACAACGCGAAGAGGAAGCGGTGGGGCTTCACGGTAGCTTCCTGAAACGGGTGCCCAGGAGGAGCACTTCGAGCAGCAAAAGAGCCACCGCCGGCAGCACGAACCAGCGGTAGCGCTCGTTGTACTCCATGTAGGACTCCATGGTGATCTCGGTCTTTTCCAGCTCGTCGATGCGCTCGTAGATCGCCGACAGGGCGCTCGAGTCCTCCGCCCGGAAGTACTCGCCGCCGGTAGTTTCGGCGATCTCCTGGAGGATTTCTTCGTCGATCTCGACGTCCTGGTAGGTGATCTGCTTGCCGAACAGCGTGTCGACTAGGAAGGGTGCCTTGCCGCGGGTGCCGGCGCCGATGGTGTAGACCTTGACCTCGAGGGCGGCGGCCGCTTCCGCCGCCTGGCGCGGCGAGATGGATCCCGCGTTCGAGCGGCCGTCCGTCAACAGCACCACCACCTTGGATTTCGCTTCGGAGTTCTCCAGCCGCTTGACGGCGGTGCCGAGGGCGGAGCCGATGGCCGTGGCGTCGCCGGCGATGCCGATGTCGATGCGTTCGAGGAAGGTGGCGACGATGCCGTGGTCGAGGGTCAGCGGGCACTGGGTGAAGGCCTGGGCGCCGAACACCACCAGGCCGATCTGGTCGTTGAGGCGCTTTTCGATGAATTCTTCCACCACCGCCTTGGTGACCTGCAGGCGATTGCGCCGCTGGCGGATGCCGCGGTCGGCGTCGAGGTCGAGGGCCTGCATGCTCCCGGAGGCGTCGAGGGCGAGGACGATGTCCACCCCTTCCGTCGACACCTGGGTGAGGGTGCGGCCGGTTTGCGGCCGGAGCATCGCCACCAGCAGCAGGGCGACGACGACGAAGCGCAACGCCCGCACCGCCGTGCGCAGCCGCAGGGTGAGCGACGGGCGCAGCGGCGCCAGGTGCCGCAGGCTCGAAAAGCGCACCGCCGCCGAGGCCCGCTGGCGCAGGCCGAGGAGTCCCGAACGGCGCAGGGCGGCGCGCAGCAACCCCGGCCAGAGGAGCGCCCAGAGCACGAACAGCGGCGCCAGCACCCAGGCGAAGCGGAGGTCCGCCCAGTGCAGGTCCGAGAGGAGCGAGGGCAGCATCAGGCGGCGATCTCCTCGGCGCCGTCGGCGGCCGTCTCGGTGGTCGCGCCGTGCTCTTCGCCCGCCGCCGGTTCTGGTGGCGGCACGGTGCGCTCGACGAAGGACAGGGCGTCCTCGTAGATCGTCTGGATCTCCGGCTCCGTCGGCGAATGGCCGGCGAATTTCACCCGATCCGTCGCCCGCAGGAAGGTGGCGAGCTGGGCGCCCGGCGGCCGCGCGGCATCGGGATCGCCGGCGGCCGAGGTGGTCAACTCGCGGTGGTCCGAAAGGCGGGGCAGGATCTCCTCGGTGGTCAGGTCGGTGGCGTTGAGGCCGAAGCGTCCTTCGACGTAGGTGCGCATGACTTCCGAGATGCGGAAGGCGAAACGGCGCACCGCCTCGGGGTCCGAGAAGTCGGCGCCGCGCAGCTCGTCGAGGGCGGCGAAGGCCACTTCGTGGGGCGGTATGGCGGGTTCCGGCGTCTCCTCGCGTCGCCGGTACCACCACCAGAAGGCGAGGATGGTGAGGAGCAGGGCGCCGCCGGCGCCGGCGGCGATCCACTCCCAGGGTGGTCCCGATTCGATGCGGCGGAGCGGTTTGAGGCCTCGGATGTCCGTCGCCTCGCCGTCCGCCGGCAGGACGGACTCGACCTCGACGAAGATCTCCGAAGTCTCGACCCGACCGGTCTCGTCCGAATCGCGCCGCTGCCAGGACACGGTGACCGAAGGCAGGACATAGGAGCCGACGAGATCGGCGCGCAACTGGTACCAGCGGGTCTCGGTGATGCGGCCGTTGCTCTCGACGGGGTCGCCGCGGGAATCCTCACGACCCAGTTCGATGATCCGGAAGCCGGCGATCTCGGACCCCGCTTCGGGGATCTCGACTTCGATTTCCGGATCGTGTTCGACGACCAGGGTGTACATCAGCAGGTCGCCGGTGGTGGCGACGGCGCGATCGACGGAGGTGGACGCTTCCACCGGCGGCGGGGGATCCTGCGGTGCCGCGTCCCCCACCGGCTGCCGGCCACAGCCCCCGATGAGGAGGCCGACGAGGGCGCTGAGAAGAGCGAGTTTCGCCGCCAGGCGAAGACTACGGCGCATTCGGCTCACCTTCCGCGGCCAGTCGCTCCGGGTGGAGCTCCACTTCGGCGCCGGCGAGGGCCTCGGTGACCATTTCGCGATAGGCGCTTTCGGCCTTCTGTCGCCGGTAGGCCGCTTCGACGGCGGAGCGCACCTCCTCCAGCTCGGGAGTTTCCTCGGTCTCCGGATTCGTCCACTGGTCCTGGTGGGCGGTCCAGAAGTTCTCCAGGTCCGCCGCATCGACGGTGATCTTGGACACCACTTCGCGATCGATGAAGGCGGCGAGAACGGCCTGCTTGCGCATCTCCTCGGCCTGGCGCCGGATTTGGGGATCGTCGTCCAGGCCCAGCCGTTCGGCCTTGGCGAGGAGCAGGTCGTCCGCCACCACCTTGCGCAGCAACTCGGCGCGGCCCTCGGCGGTGGCGGTGAGCTGTGCCCGCGCCGCCGGCGGCAGCAGCTCCAGGGCGGCATCGACGTCCGAGCGGCGCAGCTCGCGCTCGCCGATGCGGGCCACCACCGGGTTGCTCGCGGTGTCCGTTGCCGCCGTCGGTGGCGCCAGGCGGGTGCTGGCGGCGAGGGCGCTCTTGGCCGCCAGGGAGCGCCCGAGGCGTTCCAGGCAGGCGACGATCTTCTCGGCCACCGGCCCGCCGATGCGGTCGCGCACCTCGCCGTCCGCTCCTTCGAGCAGGGTTTCGGCCTGGTAGAGCCAGCGCAGGGCTTCTTCGCACCGCCCCTGGTCGAGGTAGGTGGCTCCGACGCCGTGGGCGATCTCTGCCCGTTCTCCGGCGGAGCCTTCGCCCGCCGACAGGGCGCGTTCGTAGAGGTGGGCGGCCTGGTCGTCGAGGCCCGCCGCCTTGAGCTTGGCGGCGGTGGCGCGGTCGAGCTGCGCCGCGGCGCCGTCGCCGCCCGGTCCCGCCAGGTCGAAACGCAGCCAGACGAGGGCGGCGAGCAGGAGCGCCAGGAGCACCGTGTTGAAGAGCAGGAGGTTGCGTCCGGTGGCTCCGGCTGCCCGCCGGGGGCGGGGAGGCTCGCGCAGTTCCATGGCCTACCGGCGCCTTTCGCGGGCGCGGAAGTAGCGCACCAGGGAATCGATGTAGGGCTCGTCGGTCCACAACTGGACCTCGCCGACACCGGCGGAGCGGAACAGTTCGCCGCGGCCGTGGCGCTCGTCGTCGCCGAGCACCCGGAAGCCGCGGGTGACGTTCTTGTCGTAGGTGTCGATCAGCAGGGTTTCGCCGGTTTCGGCGTCTTCCAACTCGATCAGTCCCACCGGCGGCAGCTCTTCTTCCCGCGGATCGCCCACCGTGACGGCGGTGATGTCGTGGCGCTTGGCGGCGGTGCGCAGACGGTCTTCGAAACCTTCGTCGAGGAAATCCGAAATGACGAAGGCGACGACCCGCCGGGGGGTGACCTTGCTCAGGAACTCCAGCGCTCCGGCCAGGTCGGTGGTGCGGCGGTCGGGCCGGAAGGTGAGGAGTTCGCGGATCACCCGCCAGACGTGGGCGCGACCCTTCTTGGGCGGAATGTAGCGCTCGATGCGGTCCGAGAAAATGATCAGACCCACCCGGTCGTTCGAGCGGATGGCGGTGTAGGCGAGGGCGGCGGCGACCTCGGCGGCGACTTCGTTTTTGAGCTTGCCGGCGGTGCCGAAGGCGCCGGAGGAGCTGACGTCCACCACCAGCATCACCGTCAATTCGCGCTCTTCGCGGTGCTCCTTGACGTGCGGCACGCCGGTGCGGGCGGTGACGTTCCAGTCGATGTGGCGGATGTCGTCGCCGGGCTGGTACTCGCGTACTTCCTCGAACTCCATGCCGCGGCCCTTGAAGGCGCTCTCGTACTCGCCGGCCATCGCCTCGGTGACCAGGCGCTGGGTGCGGATGTGGATCTGCTGGATCTGCTGGAACAGCTCCGGCGGCAGCGACGCCTCGCCGTTTTTCGGATCGGTGGTGGTGACTGCGGCCATCTTCAAGGGAGGGGCTATGGAACGTCGACGGTGTTGAACACGTCCTGGATCAGATCGTCGGAGGTGCGGTCCTGGGCTTCGGCCTCGTAGGACACCAGCACCCGGTGGCGCAGCACGTCCGGCCCGATGGTCTTGACGTCCTGCGGGGTGACGAAGGCGCGGCCGGCGAGGAAAGCGTGGACCCGGGCGGCCCGCGCCAGGAAGATGCTGGCGCGCGGCGAGGCGCCGTAGTCGATCAGCTTGTCGAGTTCCGGCAGGCGATAGGCAGCCGGCTCGCGGGTGGCGAAGACGATGTCCACGATGTAGTCCTCGACCTTGCTGTCGAGGTACACGGAGTCGGCCACCTCGCGCATTTCGCGGATGTCCTGGGGGGTGAGCACCGGTTCGACGGTCGGCTGGTGTCGGCTCGCCATGCGCCGCAGGATCTCTTTCTCTTCCTGCTTGTCCGGATAGCCCACCTTGAGCTTCAGCATGAAGCGGTCCACCTGGGCTTCCGGCAGCGGGTAGGTGCCTTCCTGCTCGATGGGGTTCTGGGTGGCGAGCACCAGGAAGGGATCCGCCAGCGGGTAGGTCTTCTCGCCGAGGGTGACCTGGCGCTCCTGCATCGCTTCGAGGAGCGCGCTCTGAACCTTGGCGGGAGCGCGGTTGATCTCGTCCGCCAGCAGCAGGTTGGTAAAGAGCGGTCCCTTCTTGACCACAAAGTCGTGATTCTGGGGGCGGTAGATTTCGGTGCCCATGAGATCCGCCGGCAGCAAGTCGGGAGTGAACTGGATGCGGGCAAAGTCCGTTTGCACCGCCTGGGCGACGGTTTTGATGGCGGTGGTCTTCGCCAGGCCGGGGATGCCTTCGATCAGGATGTGGCCGTCGGCGATCAACGCCATCAACAGGCGGTCGATCATGTACTGCTGGCCCACCATCACCTTGCCCACCTCCGCGCGCAGGCGGTCGAGGCGGTCCGTGTGGGCCTGGATTTCGGGGGTCAGCTCCTCGGCTGTGACGGTCATCTCCCTCTCCTCTTCAAGTGCTCAAAGTACGAATGTGGTGATCTGTATGCCTGGGCCTGGCGGGTCGGTCGGGGGCGCTGGTGCGCGGTCACTCGCGGAGGTCGGACTCTCCTCAAGATCCAAGGTGGCCCGTCGGCACCGGTTCCCGCGGCGTGTCGCCCTTGCGAGAGCGCCGGTCGGAGCGCAGCCGCAGTTTCTGGCGCTCGGCGTCCTGCGGGTCCGGCTGGCGACTGCGCAGCAGAAGTTCGGCCCGCCGTTCGAGGCGCTCGAGCTCTTCTCGCGAAGGGACCCGGCCGCCGTAGCGGACGTTCTCGATCTGCGGCGGCAGGTCCCTCGTGTCCTCCGGATCCAGCTCTTGGAGCAAGCTCGCCAGGCGCTCGAAGGCGCTTCGCGGATCGCCCTGCATGCGGTCGCGCCGCGCGTCGGCCAGTTTCTGCCGCCAGCCTGCGAGGGCCGCGGCCCCTTCGTCGGCGGCAACGGGGCCTTGTCGCCGTCGGCGCCAGCCAACGAACAGTAGCCCCGCCAGGGCGCAGGCGAGGGTGGTGCCGGTGCCGGTCCAGAGGAGCGTTTGACGGGTCATGCCGGCCCACCGCGGCGATTCGACATGGACCGTCGGGCCGGCGAGGCGCGTGGCCACCGGGTACTCCTCGAAGCGCGGGGTGTAGACGAGTTCCACCGGATCGAGGGCATAGCTGCCGGTCTCGGCCGCCGCCAGCGGAATGCTGTAGGTGATGACGTTGCGGCCGGCCCGGCTGGTGGTTTCGGCCCGAGTGGCGCCGCTCTTGGCGACCCCTTCCGGCAACGCGACCTGCGGCGGATGCAGCAAATACTCGTCGAAGGTGCCGGACCAGCGGATCTCGATCGCCAGTTCGAAGGTTTCGCCGCGGCGCGGCCGATCCTTCGAGAGCTCGACCACGGCGCTCGGTGGGGTCACTGCCGAGGGCAGGTCCACGGTGCCGTCTTCGAGGGCCGCGTAGGTGGCTTCGCCGGATGGGGCGGCGCCACCCATCGCCACCACTCGGTCGAGCATCGGGCCGAGGGCCGCCCAGTCCCGCGCCCCGCGCGAAACCCCGGCGATGCGGCCACTCGGGTCGATCAAGTAGGTGATGGGAATGCTGTTGGCCCGGTAGGCTCGGCCGGCCCGGCCGTCTTCGTCCCACAGCACCGGGAAGGTGACGCCGAGTTGTTCGACGAAGGGTGCGACGGACGCCTGCTGGTCGTCGAGTGAGATGCCGAGCACGACCAGTTCGTTGTCCGCCCGCTCCTGGTGCAGGGTTTCGAGGCTCGGCATCTCCGCCCGGCAGGGGCCGCACCAGGAGGCGAAGAAGGTCAACACCACCCAGGAGCCTTCAAAGTCCGACAGGGCGCGCCGCTCGCCGGAGAGGTCCGGAAGGGCGAAGCTCGCCGCCGGCGTGGCGGGCTCGACGGGGCGGATACCGTGCTGCTGGAGCAGCGCCGGTAGCGTGTCTCCGGCCTCCGTCGTCGCCGCCGATACGGGAGCGGACCCGACCGCGCACCAGGCCAGCCCCAGGGCCAGGAGGCCCAAGGGGCGGGCGAGGGCTGTGGATCTGCGGTTCTTGGTCATCGGTCGACTTTTCTCACTCATGCCGCCGCTTCTGCGCCGGTGCCGCGCCAGTTTGACGCCGCTGGGTCGGCTCGCCATCCGGTGGACCGCCTTGGGCAGTCGCCCTGTGGGCGCCGAGACGTTGACCCTCGCGGCGTGCCCACGGCGCGGGGCGAGGGCTCATACAGCAAGCACCGTGCCGAGGAAAAAAGAGGGTGAGGTTTCGAGGGGAAATGGATTCCTCCAGCACCGGTTTCGGCGCCAGAGGTACTGCCTTCGTTCCTAACCGTTCGACGCGCCGGAGTCGTCTTCCAGCTCGCCGCCGTCTACCGTGCCCTCGTCCTCGGTGGCGTCGCCGCCACCCTCTCCGAAATTGCTGCCGGTGCCGTCGAAGGTGATCAGCCCGTAGGCGGTCATGATCTGCTCGCGGCGGGCTTGGGTGTCGCCCTCCGTCGGCGGGTAGACGGCGGTCAGGGTCAGTAGGCGGTCGGCCCTCGGGTGTTTGGCGAACAGCCGGTGTTCCTCCATCGTCACGCCGTCGTCCGAGAAGCGACCGCGGGTGAGATAGGCCGGGCCCAGGTGGCTGCCGAGTTCGACCTGCCCCTTGAACTCGCCGTCCGGCCGGCTGTTCATCTCTTCCTTTTGGCTCTTGATCTCCTCGACCAAATTGACGCTGTAGACGTCGGGGCCGACCGCGAAGGTGTAGGTGGCCGGCGGCAAGGATCCGTCGCCGGGCCAGCGCAGTCGCAGATCGGAACCGCCATTGGCCTCCAGTTCGAAGCCGGCGGTGGCTGGATCCGTCAGCACCAGATCGAGCGCTTCGTTGGACAGCGTCTCGGGTTCCGCCGGAGTCGCGGCCTCTTCCGTCGGTGCGCCCCCGCAGGCGGCAAGAGCCATGATGAGGAGGGACAGGATCAGGTTTCGAGGCACAGTCCGTTGCGGCATGAAGAATCTCCTTTCGGAGCGAGTAGGTGTGGAATTTGAGCGGATCTTACTCCGGTGAAGGCGATACCACCGCCGCGAAGCCGGGGCCGCGCGGATCGACGGCCGCTTCGACTTCGCCGTTCGGCCGCTGGGCGACGGCCTGGATCTTGGCGGTGCGCGGGTCGAGCACCAGGCGGTGGCCGCGGGCCTGCAGGACGGCGCGGGTTTCCGGCGCCAGGGCGTCCGGTTCGGCGAGCAGGCGATCCGGTAGCCACTGGTGGTGCAGGCGCGGCCGGTTGACGGCCGTTTGCAGCGGATCGTCGTCCACCATGTAATGGAGCAGCACCTGGATGGTGTTGGAGGGAATCTTCGAGCCGCCGCGGCCGCCCAGGGCGATCGCCCGGTCTTGCCGCCAGGCGATGGTCGGGGTCATAGACGACAGCATGCGCTTGCCCGGCGCCACGGCGTTGGCTTCGCCCTGCACCAGGCCGAAGTCGTTGGCGGCGCCCGGGGCGGCGGCGAAGTCGTCCATCTCGTTGTTCAGGAAGAAACCGGCTCCGGGCACCCACAGGCCGCAGCCGAAGAGGCCGTTCAGGGTGGTGGTGAGGGCGACCATGCGGCCCTCGCCGTCGATCACCGACAGGTGGGTGGTGTCGCCGCTCTCCGTCGGCTCGGCAACGACCTCCGGTCTGGCCTCGGACCAGCGGCCGACGGTGTCCGAGTCGCTGGCGCGCGCCGGATCGATGCTGGTGGCGCGCTCGTCGAGCCATTCATCGGCCAGCAGGTCGTCGGCGGTGCCGCGGGTGGTCGTGGGGTCGCCCATCAGGAAGCGATCCGAATAGGCCCGGCGCCAGGCCTCAGTGAGCAGGTGGGCGCGGTCGGCACCGAAGCGCGGTGCCTCACGCCAGCCTCGTCGTTCGAGCATGCCCAGGGTCTGCCCGAGGAGGATGCCGCCGGAACTGGGCAGGTCCATCGCGGCAATCTGCCAGCCGAAGGCCTCGAAGCGCACCGGCTCGCGCCACACCGGTGCGTAGGCGGCGAGATCCTCGGTGGTCAACATGCCGCCGTGGCGCCGCGAAACGGTGGCGATGGCCTCCGCCACGGCGCCCCGGGTGAGGGCCGCCGGGCCGCGCTCGCCGTAGGCGGCGAGGCTGGCGGCGAGATCCGGCAGCACCAGCCGGGAGCCCACCGGCGGTGGCTCGCCGTTCGGTAGCCAGACGGCGGCGGATTCCGGGAAGCGAGCGAGCAGCTCGCGCTTGTCGTCGATCACCCCTTGCAGGTGAGGTCCCACCTCGAATCCCTCGGCGGCCAGCCGCCGGGCCGGCTCGACGATCTCCTTCCAGGGCAGCTCACCGAAGCGGCGGTGGAGCGCCCACAGGCCGACCGGCGAGCCCGGCACGCCGGCAGCCAGGGGACCGATCAACGAGGCATCCGGATCCGGCTCACCGTCCGGTCCCAGGTACATATCGCGGCTGGCGCCCGCCGGCGCGACTTCGCGGAAATCGAGGGTCGAGATCTCGTTCCCGAGCTTGACGACGGCGAAACCGCCGCCGCCGAGGTTGCCCGCTTCCGGGAAGGTGACGGCCAGTGCCAGGGCGGTGGCGACGGCGGCGTCCACCGCGTTGCCGCCGGAGCGCAGGGTGGCGAGGCCGACCTCCGTGGCCTGGCGCTCCGCCGAGGCGACGGCGCCGCCGGTGCCGTGAGGGGCGTCCGGCGCGGCAGCGTAACCGGCAGGCCCAGCGAGGAGCCACAGGGCGAGGCAGAGCCCCGCGATCCCGTGGAGTCTTCCGCCGGGGCGACGGTTCATCTATCCGGCGGCCTTCACTTCGGCCAGCATGTCCTGGAGCATCTTCTTGCCGTCGCCAAACAGCATGATGGTGTTGTCGTACTCGAACAGTTCGTTCTTGATGCCGGCGAAGCCGGCGGACAGGCTGCGCTTGATCATCATCACCGTTTGCGCTTCGTAGACCTTGAGGATCGGCATGCCATAGATCGGACTGCCGGGGGTCTTTTCGGCCGCCGGGTTGACCACGTCGTTGGCGCCCACCACGATCACCACGTCAGTCTCTTTGAACTCCGGGTTGATGGTGTCCATTTCGAGGAGCTGTTCGTAGGGCACGTCCGCTTCGGCCAGCAGGACGTTCATGTGGCCGGGCATGCGGCCGGCTACCGGGTGGATGCCATAGGTCACCTTGACGCGGCGCTCGATCAGCAGATCGGCCAGCTCCCGCACGACGTGCTGTGCCTGCGCCACGGCCAGGCCGTAGCCCGGCACGAAGACCACCGATTCGGCGCTTTCGAGCACCAGGGCGGCGTCTTCGGCGCCGTAGGACTTGACGTTGGTGTACTCGCTCGACGCCCCACCGCCGCCGGCCGATGCCTCGCCACCGAAGCCGCCAAAGAGGACGTTGCCGAGGGTGCGGTTCATCGCCACGCACATGATCTGGGTGAGGATCAGTCCGGAGGCGCCGACCAGGGCGCCGCTGATGATCAACAGGTTGTTGTTGAGCACAAAGCCGGTGGCCGAGGCGGCCAGGCCGGAGTAGGAGTTGAGAAGGGAGATCACCACCGGCATGTCGGCGCCGCCGATGGGCAGCACCAGCAGCACGCCGAGCACCAGGCTGGCGAGGGCGGCGACGATGATCAGGGGAGCCAGGCCGAAGCCGGTGGGAAGAAACATCGCCGCCAGACCGGCGCCGAGGGCGACCAGGCCCACCAGGGCGTTGATGACGTGGCGGCCGGGCAGCAGGATCGGCTGGCCGGAGATGCGCCGGCCGAAGATCCAGCCGCGCAGCTTCAGGTAGGCGACGAGGCTGCCGGTGAGGGTGACGGCGCCGATCAGGATGGAGAGCACCGAGGAGACGGCGGAATCCGCCCCGAGGAGGGCCGCCGGCGTGCCGTCGGCGGCCGGCTCGACCACCCGGTACCAAAGGTAGGCGGTGGCGACCAGCACCGAGGCACCGCCGCCGCAGCCGTTGAACAGCGCCACCATTTCCGGCATGCCGGTCATCTCGACCTTGACGGCGGCGATGCTGCCGATGAGGCCGCCGATCACCAGGCCGGCCAGGATCCAGCGATAGTCGATGGTGCCGAGATCGATCAGGGTGGCGACGATGGCGAGCAGCATGGCGCCGGCGGCCAGCAGATTGCCGCGGCGGGCGGTCCGCACCTTGGTCAGGCCCTTGATGCCGAAGATGAAGACCACCGCCGACACCAGATACAGGATCGGCACCAGGGTGGCGGTGACGGAGGGGGAGCTGGCGGGACTCATCGCTTCCTCTTTTGGCCGAACATCTTGAGCATCCGGTCGGTCACCATGAAGCCGCCGACGACGTTGACGGTGGCGAGGATGATCGCCAGGCAGCCGAGGATATTGGACAGCGCCACATTCCCCGTTTGGGCGGTGTAGAAGGCGCCGACGATGGTGATGCCGGAGATCGCGTTGGCGCCGGACATCAGCGGGGTATGGAGCGTCGGCGGCACTTTGGTGATGACTTCGAAGCCGACGAAGATCGCCAGTACGAAGACATAGATGCTGATCAGCAACGGTCCCATCATGAGCCGGACTCCTCGAAGGCGGCGGCGGTGGCCGGGTGGAAGATCTCGCCGTCGCGGGTGAGGAGCGCGCCGGCCACTACGTCGTTGGATTCGGGGTCGAGGACGATCTTTCCTTCGTCGTCGAGGACGTCTTCGAGCAAGGCCAGGACGTTGCGCCCGAAGAGGGTGCTGGCGTCGTGCGCCATGCCCGCCGCCAGGTTGGACGGGCCGAGGATGATCACGCCGTTGTGGTCCACCTCTTCGTCGGCCCGGGACAGTTCGCAGTTGCCGCCCTGTTCGACCGCCAGGTCGACGATAACGGAGCCCGGCTGCATCGCCTCGACCATGCTGGCGGGCACCAGCATCGGCGCCTTTTTGCCGGGCACCAGGGCGGTGGTGATGACGACGTCCGCCGCGGCGACGTGGCGGTGGACGATCTCGCGCTGCTTGCGCAGGAAGTCTTCGCCCATCTGTTTGGCGTAGCCGCCTTCGCCTTCGCCGCTCTCTTCCAGGGGCAGCTCAATGAACTTGCCGCCTAGGGATTCGACCTGTTCCTGGACCACCGGTCGGATGTCCGATACCTCCACCACGGCGCCGAGTCGCTTGGCGGTGGCGATGGCCTGCAGGCCGGCGACGCCGGCACCCATGATCACCACCTTGGCCGGCGGGATGGTGCCGGCGGCGGTCATCAGCAGCGGGAAGTACTTACCCAGACGGGCGGCTGCCAAGAGCACCGCGCGGTAGCCGGCGATGGAGGCCTGGGACGATAGGGCGTCCATGCTCTGGGCGCGGGTGATGCGCGGCACCAACTCCATCGCCAGGCAGTTTACTTTTCCGTCGACCAGGGCCTGCACGGTGGCGCGCTCCTGATGCGGGGCGACGAAGGAGATGAGCAGGGCACCGGCTTGGATGCGGCGGGTCTCTTCGGCCGTCGGCGGGGTGACTTTGACCACCACGTCGGCGCTCGACCATCCGTCGCCCAGGGTGGCGCCGGCTGCGGTCATGGCGTCGTCAAAGAGGTATGCCTTGTCGCCGGCGCCGGGCTCGACCTCGACGTTCAATCCCTTTTTGACCATCTTCTTGATGGTCTCGGGGGTGAGGGCGATTCGCCGCTCACCGCTCTTGTGCTCGATCGGGACGAAGACCTTCATGGGGATCCATTCATGAGTTGATGAGCTTTCCAGGAAGTTCTTGCGGTGAGGGATCTAGCCGATGGGCTTTTCTTCGCTGCTTTGGGAATTGTGTGGATCGTACTCTCGTGGTGGGTTTTGGCGCAAATTTCGTTTCCCTGAAGGAATGAGGCGGGGGTCGGGTGGGTCGAGGTCGCTGGAGGCCGGGAGTGGTGGGGGTCGGCTGGGTCGAGGTCGCTGGAGACCGGGCGGGGCAGTTGGGACTTTGGGAAGCAGGCCCCGCCCTGCGCGGCGTCGGCGCAAGCCGGCTCGGACTCCCCCTCGGTGTACTGGCGCCGCCGCCGAGCTCTCCAGCGACCTCAACCCAGCCGATCCTCGGACCACCCTTCCCCATGTGTTGATTCCTATGGGTCTGCTCTGACATTGAGTTGGTGTGCTCGACCGCCCCGCCCCTCGGGCCGATTCTCCCGGCGAAGGCTGCACCACGGCCCTCGCTACTACTGCGTCACATCGGGGTCGCTGTTCGAGGAAGAGGCGAACAGAAGTGGAGGAACCGTTCGCCCACAGGGAGAAAAAGGGCAAAAAAAGGGCGACCTTCATTGAAGATCGCCAAAAATCGCCGTTGCGTCCTACGGACGTCGAACGTCCGTGGGCTGCGTGACGCACCGATGTAGAGCAGGGCCTGTGCCAGGGACCTTGCGTGGGACCGGGATGGAGAAGTGAATCCTTGTAAGAGATATACATTTCAAAGGTTTGCGTGTAAATGGCACAGTTGCGTACATGGGTAGATTGAGGGGTTGGGGGGTTGGAGAAATTCCGTGAGGTGGGAGTTTCTCCCAGGTACTCGACCCGGACCGAGGACGCGGCGAGGGGATTTCGAGACTTATAATAGAGCGCTCATTGACACGGATCCCAAGGAGAGAACCCATGGTTTCGCTCGCTGCTCCCAAGCCCATCGCCCGGTTGATCGATCTCGTCGAGCCGGCGAGTCAGGAATTGCTCGACATGGAGGTTGAAGAGGCTCGTCGGCGGGTGCTCGAAGGGGCTCCGGAGGAGGTGCTCGCAATCCGTGGTTCTTTCGCTCTCGTCGGTCGCTCCGGAGAGCGCGTGAAGCTGGCTCGCAGCCTCGATCGGCCGCTGCGCTATTTCCTCGCCAAGGAGGAGGCCGGCCCGATGTTGGTGGTGGCCGAGACGATGCGAGAGATTCTCGATTTCTTGACCGCCGAGGGCTACGAGAAGCAGTTCCACCCCACCTACTGCCGGATGGTTCCGGCGCACCACGTGATGGAGCTGCAGCTGGTCGGCTGCCCGGATCCCAATCCCGTCTGCCGTCGTTTCTTCGATCCGCCGCGGGCAGTGCTGCCGGCGGATCTGGATGCGATTGGCGAGCGCTACGTGTCGGCGCTCTATCAGGAAACTCGCGATTGGTTGGCGCGGGTGCCCGAGGACGAGCCCCTAGGGGTGGCGTTCTCCGGCGGCATTGACAGCGGTTCGGTGTTCCTCACCATCTATCGGGCCTTGCTCGACGCCGGACAGAGCCCGGCGCGCTTGAAGGCCTTTGTGCTGGCGGTGGACGGCGGCGGTGAGGACGTCGAGCAGGCGCGGGAGTTCTTGCGACGGCTGGATCTGGAGCTGTTCCTGGAGACCATCGAAGTCAGCGCCGAGGAACTCGATCCTCTCGAAGCGGTGGCGCTGATCGAGGACTACAAGCCCCTCGATGTCGAGTGCGCGGTGATGGGCTTGAACCTGGCGCGGGGCATTCGCCGCAGATATCCGGAATGGCGCTACTTGATCGACGGCGACGGCGGCGACGAGAACCTGAAGGACTACCCGATCGAGGACAACGAGGAACTGACCATTCGCAGCGTGGTCAACAACTCGATGCTCTACCAGGAGGGTTGGGGGGTCGAAGCGATCAAGCACTCGCTGACCTATTCCGGCGGCTTCAGCCGCGCCTGCGTGCGCACCTGGGCACCGGCCCGGCGCCACGGGTTCCGTTCCTTTAGCCCTTTCACCCGGCCGGCGGTGATCGCCGTCGCCGAGGCCATCCCCTTTGCCGAGTTGACCGGCGGCTCCCACGCGGCGCTCTACGATCTGAAGGGCGAAGTGATGGCGCGGGGTATGCGCTCGGTTCTCGGCTTCGAGCTGCCGGTGTTCCCGAAGCGCCGCTTCCAGCATGGCGCCGCCAGCGCCGAGACCGCTGCGTCGGCCTTCGCCGTAGAGCCGGCGCGCTACCGCTCGCACCTGCTCGAAAGCTTCGGCGTCGAAGCCCGTTGAATCCCCGGTGACGCTCGACACTCGGCGGATCCGCGCCCTGCGGCCGCCGAAGAAGGCGGTGGATCCTGGCCGACCGATCGCCGTGCTGCGGGAGTTGGAACGCTGGCGGGGCGAGGCGGTGCCGGTGGAGGCCCTGACGGTGTTTCTCGCCGGTGCCGAGTGTCCCTTCACCTGTGTGTTCTGCGACCTCTGGCGGGAGACCCTCGACGATCCGACGCCACCGGGCGCCATTCCGCGCCAGATCCACGCCGCCCGAGAGGAAGCCACCGCGGCGACCCGCTCGATCAAGCTCTACAACGCCAGCAACTACTTCGACGAACGCGCCGTTCCGGCAGCGGACGATGAAGCGGTGCTTTCGGCCGTTCGATCCTTCGAGCGGGTGGTGGTGGAGTGCCACCCGCGCTTGACCGGCGCCCGCTGTCTGAAATTCGCCGCTGCCCTGGAGCGCCAGGACAGTCGCCTGGAAGTGGCGATGGGGCTCGAGACCTGCGACCGGCAGGCCTTCCCCAAGCTCAACAAAGGGATGGATCTCGAACACTTCGATCAGGCCTGCGAGCGGCTGCTGGCGGCTGGTTGTGCCCTGCGCGCCTTCGTGCTGGTGGGCACGCCCTTCGTCGCCCCGGAGGACTATGTCGAGTCCGCCGTGGCGACGGCCCGCCACGCCTTCGAGCGGGGGGTGGACACGGTGGCCCTGATCCCCCTGCGGGCGGGCAACGGCGCAGTGGATGAATTGATCGAGGCCGGCGACCTGCGGCCGCCACGGCTCGCCGAGTTGGAGACGGCGCTGGAGGGGGCGCTGGCGGCGGCCGCCGAGTTCTCCGACGACGGTACGGCCTCGCCGGTGATCACCGCCGATACCTGGGATCTCGACCGGTTCGCCACCTGTCTTCACTGCGCGGGTGGTCGAACGGAGCGTCTGGCCCGGATCAATCTGAGCGGTGCGGTGGAGCTTCCGGTGGAGTGCGATGCATGTTCGCGTGAGGGGGACTCGCGTTGACGTCCGAGCGTTGGGACGTCGTGGTTGTCGGCAGCGGTTTCGCCGCCTCGATCCTGGCCCGCATCCTCGCCCGCCAGGGCCGCGAGGTTCTGCTGGTGGAACGGGGAGCCCACCCGCGGTTCGCCCTTGGCGAATCCACTACGCCGCTGGCGAACCTCACCCTGGAGCGCCTGGCTCGACGTTGGGACCTGCCGGACCTTTGGAATCTGGCGAACTGGGGGCGCTTCAAGAAAAGCTTCCCGGAGCTGGGCGTCGGCAAGAAGCGGGGATTCACGTTCTATCGCCACCGGGCCGGCGAGGAGTTTGCTCCCGGACCGGCGAACGAGAGTCGCCTGCTGGTGGCGGCGAGCCCGAAGGATGCGCTGGCCGATACGCAGTGGCTGCGCCGGGACGTCGATCATCACCTGGTGGACGCCGCCGTCGCCGCCGGGGTGACGTATCGCGACGAAACTCGCCTCGACGATATCGAGATCCGCTCCCGGGGCCTGCGTCTGGCCGGTATGCGCCGCGGTGAATCCTTCCGCTGCACGGCTTCCTTCGTCGTCGACGCCTCCGGGCCATCGGGTTTTCTCGCCCACCGGTTGCCGATCGAGCAGGTTCCTCCGCCGGGCCCCCCCCGGGCGCTGGTCTACGGGCACTTCGCCGGGGTCGAACCCTTCGAGCGGGAGTCCTTCGAGGTCGGTCCGTATCCGGACGATTGGGCGGCGGTCCATCATCTGCTCGAGGAGGGGTGGATGTACCAGCTTCGCTTCGACGCCGGCGCCTTGGGAGAAGGGGAGGGGGTGAGCGCGGGGGTGGTGCTGGCCGATGCATCGGAGATGCGCGCCGAGCCGGCGGAGGTGTGGCGGCGGCGGCTCGCCCGCTACCCCAGCCTGGAGCGGCAGTTCGCGCAAGCGGAACCCCTCCGCCCCATTGTCGCGTTGCCGAACCTCCGGCATCGCCTCGTCACCTCGGCGGGCGATCGCTGGGCGCTGTTGCCGCACACCTACGGCTTCTTCGATCCGCTCTACGCCACCGGCATGGCCTGGTCCCTGGCCGGGGTGGATCGTCTGGCGGAACTTTTCGCCGCCGGCCGGCCGACCCCCGGTGGCCTGGTGCGCTACGACCGCCTGCTGCGCAAGGAAGCGGATCACCTCGAAGGCTTGATCGAGGGCGCCTGGCGGCTGATGCCGCACTTTCCGGCCTTCGCCGCCTACAGCCAACTTTACTTCGCCGCCGCCAGCTACTCGGAGGTGCGCCGTCGCCTATGGCCGGAAAAGGAATGGACCTGGGACGGCTTTCTCGGTGCCGAGGACAAGGTGATCTCCGGCTGGTTCGAGGAGATCCACCATCTGCCGGCGGAAGAGGTCGCCGGCTGGGTGCCGAAGGCGATCGCGCCGCGCAACATCGCCGGCCTGGCGGATCCGGCGCGGCGCAATCTCTATCCGGTGGACTTCGAGGTGCTGATCGAGCGTGCCGGCCTCCTCGGTTGGACCGAGTACGCGATGCGCGAGGCCCTACCCCGGCTAATGGGTGAGGAGTAGCTCAATCCGTGAGGCGGACCAAGTGGTAGTTCTTCTTGCCCTTGCGCAGCAGGAAGATCCGCCCTTCGAGGGCGTCTTCGGCGGTGAGGATCTTGGCGGGGTCTTCTTGGCGGGCGTCGTTCAGGTAGATACCGCCGCCGGCGACGGCGCGGCGCGCTTCGCCCTTGGATTTGACCACTCCGCTTTCCGCCAGCAGATCCTGTAGCCGTAGGCCTTCCGCCAGGCGAACTCTCGCCAGCTCCGAGGACGGCGCATCGCCCACCGCGTCGAGCACTTCGTCGGCGGTCAGTTCCGCCAGGCGGCCACCGAAGAACAGTTCGGTGATTTCCTGCGCCCGGGCGAGAGACGAGGCGCCGTGGACCCGCCGGGTGACCTCTTCGGCCAGGCGGCGATGGGCTTCGCGGCGGTGCGGTGCTGCTTCATGGGCCGTCTCCAGGACCTCGATCTCTTCCCGCTCGAGTTCCGTGAAGTAGCGCAGGTAGCGGGGTACGTCCCGGTCGTCCGTGTTGAGCCAGAACTGGAAGAAGCGGTAGGGCGAGGTGCGCTTGGGATCGAGCCACACAGTGCCCGCTTCGCTCTTGCCGAACTTGGTGCCGGAGGCGGTGGCGATGAGCGGCTGGACCACGCCATAGACCTTCTCGCCGTGCAGCCGGCGCACCAGATCGATGCCCGAAACGATGTTGCCCCACTGGTCGCTGCCGCCGACCTGCAAGTTGCAGCCGTAGCGCTGGTAGAGCACGGCGAAGTCGTAGGCCTGGAGCAGCATGTAGCTGAACTCGGTGTAGGAGATGCCGTCGTCGCTGTCGATTCGCCGTTTGACGGATTCGCGGCTGAGCATCAGGTTGACGGTGAAGTGCTTGCCGATGTCGCGCAGGAAATCCGTCAGCGGGATGGTGGCCAGCCAGTCGGCGTTGTCGACCATCAGCGCAGCGTTGCCGGTGCGCTCGAAATCCAGAAAGGGCTCGAGCTGGGCACGAATGCCGGCGAGGTTGGCCTCGATCTGTTCCCGCTCGAGAAGCGGACGCTCGTTGCTCTTGCCGGAAGGATCGCCGATCAGACCGGTGCCGCCGCCGATCAACGCGATGGGGGTACCGCCGGCCTGCTGAAGCCGCGCCAGTGCCAGGATCTGGATCAGCGAGCCGACGTGCAGGCTGTCCGCCGTGGGGTCAAAGCCGATATAGCCGACGGCCCGCTCCGGCAGGGTCTCACCCTCGCCGAGGGTGGAGTCGAAGATCAGTCCGCGCCAAGTCAGCTCGTTCAGAAAATCCATGGTTCTCGCTCCCGGTTGGGACCGGTATCTGCGACCGGCCCGACAGGCTCCGAAGGATCGCACCGCCGGCGCCGATGGTCAATGTCGCGAAGGCCTGGAGTCCCGCGGGTGCTATCGTCTGCGGCGCATGAACGGACGCTTCATCAGTTTTGAAGGGCTGGACGGTAGCGGCAAGTCGTCGCACCTCGAACGCAGCGCCCTGTGGCTACGCGAGCGGGGGGCGGAATGCCTGGTGACCAAGGAGCCCGGCGGCACGCCCCTGGGGGATGCGCTGCGCGGCGTGTTCCTCGATCCCCGCTGGGGGGAGATGGACGGTACGGTGGAGCTGTTGGTGGTCTTTGCCAGCCGGCGGCAGCACTTGCTGGAGCAGATCGACCCGGCCCTCGCCGCCGGTGTCCACGTGCTGTGCGACCGGTTCACGGATTCCACCCTCGCCTACCAGGGGGCCGCCCGCGGCGTACCGCGGGATCTGATCGACCGGGTCGACGATCTGGCGACCGGCGGCCGGCGGCCGGTGGCGACGCTGCTGTTCGACCTGCCGCCGGAGGTGGCCCGAGAGCGCGGCCATCTCACCCGCGAAGAATCCGATCGGCTGGACGCCGAGGGGCTCGAGTTTTACCGGCGGGTGCGGGAGGGCTTCCTGGCCGAGGCGGAACGCGAGCCGGACCGTTTCTGGGTGATCGATTCGAGCGGACCGTTCGAAGAGACCGAACGCCAAACCCGCGCCGCGCTGCGGAGAATCTTCGATCTCGCGCCGGAGGGCCGGCTGTGAAGCTCGAAGCGAATCGCGAATCCGCCCGCGCCGGGCGCCTGTACCCATCGGTGATCCTGCACGGCGGCCATGCCGAGGAACGGCAGGCCGCCGCCCTCGAACTCGCCCGTACCCTGCTGTGCGGCGAGGCACCGGAGGAGCGCCCCTGCGGCTCCTGCCGACACTGCCGCCGCATCCTCTGGCCCGGTGAGAGCGCAGACACCTTCCACCCGGATTTCATGGTTCTGGAGCGCGACTTGAGGACTTCGACCTCCGTCGATGCCACCAAGGGCCTGCTGCAGGCGGCGCAACTCGCGCCCTTCGAGGCGCGTGGGCAGGTGTTCATCGTGGCCGATGCGGCGTCCCTGTCGGTGGAGGCGTCGAATGTGCTGCTGAAGGTGCTCGAAGAACCGCGCGAGTCGGCGCCGCGCCACTTCTTCCTGCTCGCCCCGTCGCAGTTCGATCTCCTGCCGACGCTGCGCAGCCGTTCGCTGGCGCTCTACCTCGGCGCCGCCCCGCGGCCGGAGGAAGAACAGGTGGCGCCGATCGCCGAGGCCTTCGCCGGCGCCGTCGGTGCCTGGATGGAGAGTGGCGCGGCGGTCTACCTGCAGGCTGCCGCCGGTGCGCTATTGGCCGGCACCTCCTGGGACGATCCGCGTGCCGGCCGGCCTTGGTCATTGGCCTCGGCGGCGGTGCTGGCCGCCGCCGAACGGCCCGATCTGCCCGCTGGGCCGCTCCTGGCACTGGCCGAGGGCCTGCTCGAAGCGCCGCCGATGCGGCTGCGGGGGATCCCGGCGGAGCGCATTCTCGAAGGGTTGGTGAGTCGCCATCTGGCGCTGTCCGCTGGCCCGAGAATTGCTTCGTAGGAGGAAGAACGACAAATTTTCGCGCAGGCCGCGACGATCCACTGCAATGCGAATTTCTCTAAACGTAGGAATTTCTGCGACTTATGCAAAGGAGCACACAACATGAAGGACTGGATTTTGAACCAAAACGGTAGTGCGCGAGGTGCTGTCCTGGCGCTTTTGACGGCGGCTGTGCTGACCGGCGGCTGGGTGCTGCCGGCGTGTTCGGCGCCGAGCACCGGCGCCGTGGCGAGCGCGGACGGCTCCGGCGGTGGCGACGAGGTGATGGCGACGGTGATGGGCGAGAACATCACCGCCGCGGATGTCAAAGAACAGGCCTCGGACCGCCTCGACCAGGTCGAGACGCAGCTTCTTTCCTGCCAGGCGACGGCCAAGCAGCAGCGCCACCAGGTGATGGAGAGCGCCATCCAGCAGATTCTCGAGAATCGCATGCTGGAGGCTGAGGCGGAGGAGAAGGGCGTTTCCGTCGAGGATCTGCAGAAGGCCGAGATCGCCGACAAGGTGACCGAGGTGACGGACGCCGAGGTGGATGTCTGGTACACCGAAAATCAGGCCCGAGTGCAGCGCCCGAAGGAGCAGGTGGCCGGTCAGATCAAGCAGTACCTACAGAACGAGCGTCAGCAGACCGCCCGCGCCGACTACATGAAGGGGCTGCGCAAGAAGTACAGCGCCCGGGTCCTGCTCGACGCGCCGCGCGTCGAGGTGGCCGCCACCGGTCCCTCCAAGGGGCCGGACGACGCGCCGGTGACGATCATCGAGTTCTCGGATTTCGAGTGCCCCTTCTGCTCGCGCGTGAATCCGACCCTGGCGCAGGTGCGGGAGGAGTACGGCGACAAGGTGCGCATCGTCTTCCGTCAGTTCCCGCTGTCGATCCATGCCAACGCCCAGAAGGCCGCCGAGGCTTCCCTTTGCGCCCACGATCAGGACAAGTTCTGGGAGATGCACGACCTGATGTTCGAGAAGCAGCGTGAGCTGGGCGTCGACCAGTTGAAGGCCCAGGCCTCGCAGCTCGGCCTGGATACCGAGGCCTTCAACGAGTGCCTCGACTCGGACAAGTACGCCCAGGCCGTCAAGGACGACATGAAGGCCGGCGCGCAGGCCGGTGTCTCCGGCACGCCGGCGATGTTCATCAACGGCCGCTCCCTGTCCGGCGCCGTGCCCTTCGAGCAGGTGGCGAAGGTGATCGACGACGAGCTGGAGCGCAAGGGCATCGCCGACTGAGCTCGCAAGCAGGCTGCTGAAGAACCGCTTCGCGGATGCTTTCAGCAGACCTGCTTGCCGTTTGTTCCCAGGGGGCTGGGCGCCCCCTCGCCCGAGAGGTAAAGCATCCTCGGGCTCACCCCGTCCACGGCAGCTGTGCTGCCGCCTCGCCCTCTGGGCTCGGTCGCTGGATGAACTAGCTGAAGGACGCCCGCTGCGCTCGATGGCGCGGCGGGCGTTTCTTTTGGCCTCGTATCCTGATGGCCTGTATCCTTCGACTCCTATGGCCGATCGAACCGATTTTGGGGACCTGGATCCGGAAGAGCTGCGCGCGGCTCTGCACCGCGCGGCGGACCATATTGCCGACTACCTGAGCGGTGGCGTCGAAAGCTCTCCGGTCTTGGCGCAAGTCGAGCCGGGCGACCTGACGGCGGCCCTGCCGTCACGGCCGCCGGAGCAAGGCGAAGGGATGGACGCCCTCCTCGACGACTACCGGTGCCGGATCGAACCGGCGGTGACCCACTGGAATCATCCGGGCTTTCACGCCTACTTCGCGATCAGCGGCTCCGGGCCGGGGGTGGTGGCGGAAGCGCTGTCGGCGGCTCTGAACGTCAACGCCATGCTGTGGCGCAGCGGTCCGGCGGCCACCGAACTGGAAGTCCTCACCTGCGACTGGCTGCGGCAGATGATGGGGCTGCCGGAGACCTTCCGCGGCCATATCAACGACACGGCGTCGTCCAGCACCCTGGTCGCCCTGGCGGCGGCTCGGGAGAGCCTCGATGCGGACATTCGACGCCGTGGCGCGGCTGGACGAGACGATCTGGCGCCGCTCGTCGTCTACACCAGTGACCAGGCCCATTCCTCCATCGACAAGGCGGCCATCGTCCTCGGACTGGGCACCGAAGGGGTGCGCCGCATTCCGTCCGATGCGGCCTTTCGAATGGACCCCGGGCTCCTGGCCGAGGCGGTCGCGGCGGATCGCGCTGCCGGCCGCACGCCGATGGCGGTGGTGGCGACCACCGGCACCACGTCCACCAGCAGCATCGATCCATTGCCGGAGATCGTCGAGACCTGCCGGCGGGAGCAGCTCTGGCTGCACGTCGACGCCGCCTACGGCGGCGCCGCGGCGATCGTGCCGGAGCTACGGCCGGCCTTCGCCGGCATGGAGCACGGCGACTCGCTGGTGGTCAATCCCCACAAGTGGCTGTTCGTACCGGTGGACTGCTCGGTGCTCTTTGTGCGCGATGAAGACCTTCTGAAGCGGGCTTTCTCGCTGGTGCCCGAGTACCTGAAGAGCGACGATGGGGCCGACACCAATCTGATGGACCTGGGTTTTCAGCTCGGTCGGCGCTTCCGGGCCCTCAAGCTGTGGATGGTGATCCGCGCCTTCGGCGTCGAAGGGCTGGCGCGGCGCATCCGCCATCACTGCGAGCTGGCTCGCGAACTGGCGGCGGAGATCGAAGCCGCGCCGGGCTATGAACTGGCGGCGCCGGTACCCCTGGCGCTGGTCTGCTTCCGCGCCACCGCCGACGACCTGGTGGAGCAAGATCGTCTCAACGAGCGGCTGATGGCGGAGCTGAACGCCACCGGCCGGTTCTTCCTGTCGCACACCCGGCTGGACGGCCGTTTCACCCTGCGGGTCGCCATCGGCAACATCCGGACGGAGCGTCGGCACCTCGCCGATCTGTGGCAGACCATCCAACAAACCTCCGGTGCCCTCCGGGCCGGAAACGGACCCCACTGAACCATGAGCCGATACCCTCGCATTGCCTATCGTCCGGAACGCCTCGATCCTGCCGCGATGGAGCGCCGAGGCCAGGCCTTTTACGACTCGATGGACACCCGCCGCAGCGTGCGCGACTTCGCTCCGGATCCGGTGCCGAGGGAATTGATCGAGCTCGCCATCCGTGCGGCCTCGACGGCGCCCTCCGGGGCTCACCGGCAGCCTTGGCGCTTTGTGGCGGTGGATGACCGGGAGATCAAGAAGGTGATCCGCGAAGCGGCGGAGGAAGAAGAGCGCACCAACTATGAGGGCGGTCGTTTCCCGGACGAGTGGCTGGAGGCCCTGGAGCCGATCGGTACCACCTGGCAGAAGGCGCACCTCACCGAGGCGCCCTGGCTGGTGGTGGTGTTCGAGGAGATGTTCGGCTTCGAAGAGGACGGCTCGAAGCGCAAGAACTACTACGTCAAGGAGAGCGTCGGCATCGCCTGTGGACTGTTCATCGCAGCGCTCCACACGATGGGCCTTTCCACCCTCACCCACACGCCGTCGCCGATGCGCTTTCTCGGCGAGATCCTGGGACGGCCGAAGAACGAGAAGCCCTACATTCTCTTTCCGGTGGGCTACGCGGCGGCGGGCGCCACGGTGCCGGACCTCACGCGCAAGTCCCTCGACGAGGTAGCGCTGTGGAATCCCCGGCCGGCGTCCGACTGATCGAGCAGGGTGCTGAAAAACTGGCTATGGCGATTCATCGGCGCCCTGCTCCGAGCCCGAAGGGCGAGGCGGCGGCGAAGCCGCCGAGGATGGGGTGAGCCCGAAAACCTTGGTGTTTTCGGGTGAGGGGGCGCCCAGCCCCCTGAGAGAGAATGGCTAGCAGGGCAGCTGAAAGAATAGGCCGAAGGCCGGTTCAGCAACCTGCTAGAACTCTTTTCCGTCGTACAGGCTCGCCACCTGCTGGTAGCCGTTGTACAGCTCGGTCTTTCGCACTTCCTGGGTGCCGATGTCCGTCTCCTCGGCCTGGCTCCAGCGCGGGTGCGGCTTGCCCGGGTCAACGTTCGAGTAGAAACCGTACTCTCGCGGCTGGAGGTCGTACCAGAAGGTGCCCGGTTGCTCTTTGGTGAACTCGATGCGAACGATCGACTTGGGGCTCTTGTAGCCGTATTTCCAGGGGATCGCCAGGCGCAGCGGGGCGCCGTGCTGCATCGGCAGGGCGTGGCCGTAGCTGCCGACCACCACGAAGGCCAGATCGTGCATCGCCTCGTCCATGCGCAGCGCCTCGAAGTAGGGCCACGGGTACCACGGCTCCTTGCGCTGTCCCGGCAGGCCCTTTTTGTCGAGGAGGGTGACGAAACGCACGAACTTGGCCGACGGCATCGGTTCCAGGAAGCGGATCAAATCCTTGAGCGGAAAGCCGGTCCACGGCACCTGCATGGCCCAACGCTCGACGCAGCGGAAGCGGTAGAGGCGCTCTTCCAGGGAGAAGCGGCCGAAGAGGTCGTCCAGGTCGAGGGTGCGGGCCTTCTTGACCAGGCCGTCGACCTCGATCTTCCAGGGCGGAAGCTGGTAGTCCTTGGCGAGCTTCCAGACGCGGTCCTTGGTGGTGGTGAATTCGTAGAAGTTGTTGTAGCGGGCGGAGACGTCCTCCGCCGTCAGCGGGCGGCCGCCGAGGTCGTAGGCGGCGTTGCGTGCGGCCGGGAACTGGTCCGCGAAGCGCGAGCCGATGGCCGGGTCGGTCATCCCACGGGAGGGCGTTTCGCTACCCTCGGCACCCGCCTTGGCGCCGCCTCGACCACTTCCCGGGGTACAGGCTGCCAGCGGCATTGCCATGCCGAGGGTGCCGAGGCCGAGGGCCGAGAGCACCTGGCGCCGGGACCAGTAGACGGACTCCGGCGTCGCCAGCTTCTCGGAGATTTCCCAGGGGCGGGGGATGCGGATGTTGGACATGGGTCAGCCTCCAGACGATGCCCCGCCGCGCTTATTGTGCGCTTCGGGTCTCAGTAGTAGTCGGCACAGGATAGGAAGTAGCCGCATACCGGATCCGGGCAGTACAGCTTGCACTTGCGTTCCGCCAGCTCCTTGCCGCAGATCGGGCAGGTGCGCATCAGCCGATCCGGATCGGCTGTCGCGGCGGCCTTCTCATTCTCTGATTTCGCTGCTGGAACCTTCATCGGATTCCACTGTAGCAGCCAGATGTCCTGAAATCCTCACAGGCGCTAGCGCGCGCTTCGGTCGATCCCGAGGCAGTGATCGCCTGCCGGCCGCCGAGGTTGGCCCCCTGCTAGACTGACGCCTTCCTGAGGAGCCCGACCCATGCCCAATCCTGTATTGGTAGATACCCCCCGGGGAGAGATCCGCCTCGCCGAAACGGGCGCACCGCTCGTTCTGGATTCCCTGGTGCCGGGAGGCGGCGAATGGGAAGTCGAGCTGGGGTTTGGCAAGGGCAAGTACCTGCTGCGCCGTTCCCAGGAGTCGCCGGAGCGGCGTTTTCTCGGGGTGGAGATGGTTACCGAGTACTACCGCATGTTGGTCGCTCGGGCGCGCAAACGGGGGGTTGAGAATCTGCTGGTGCTGCGCGGCGAGGCGCTCTACCTGCTGTCGGCGGTGCTGCCCGCGGGTTTCGCCTCGGACCTCCACGTGTACTTCCCGGACCCCTGGCCCAAGGCTCGGCACCACAAGCGCCGTCTGTTCGACGGCGAAACGGTGGATCTGGTGCTCGGCCTGCTCAAGCCCGGCGGGCGGTTGTGGTTCGCCACCGATTTTCTGGATTACGGTGAACTGGTGGCAGACCTGCTGATCGGTCACCCCGAGCTCGAAGTGGAACGCCGCCGGGAGCCCTGGCCGGAGGGACCGCGCACCAACTACGAGGCCAAGTACCAGCGCGAGGGGCGGCCGATCCTGCGGCTCCAGGGGGTATTTCGCGGCGCTGAGGAGAAAGTTGGCTCCGCCAGTCTCCATCCGGTCGGCGCCGAGGCGGTGCTGGCGGCGCCCTGGAAGGCCCCCGCCGACGAGCCTTGACGCCCTTTCCGTCGCCGCTCGGCTGATACGCTGCCCGTCCAGTGTTCGAGCAACTTTCCTATCTCTTCCCTCTCTTTCGCCGCTACCGGGGCCGCTTCCTCGGGGGACTGGCGGCGGTGGCCGGTTCGGCTCTGATCGGCCTGCTGGCGCCGCTGGTGGTCGGCCGGGCGGTGGACGGCCTGCGGGCGGAGGATCCCCTCGGGGGTCTGTACCTGCAAGGCGCCCTGCTGGTGGCCATCGCCCTGGGACAGGGCATTTTCATGTTCACCCAGCGCTTGGTGCTGGTGACCATGAGCCGCAACATCGAGCGCGATCTGCGGAACCGCTATTTCCGGCATCTCGAAACCCTCGATGCGGGCTTTTACCAGGAGCGTCCAACGGGCGATCTGATGGCCCGCGGAACTAACGACCTACAGGCCGTCCGCATGCTGTGCGGCCCGGCGATCATGTACAGCGCCAACACCCTGTTCACGGCCACCGGAGCGCTGATCTTCATGTCCCGCATCCACGGCACATTGACCCTGCTCTCCCTGGCGACGATGCCGCTGGTGGCGTGGGTGACGCGGGTTTTCGGCAGCCGAATTCACATCCTGTTCGAGCGGGTTCAGGAATCCTTTGCGGACCTTTCGACGCGGGTGCAGGAGAACCTCGCCGGCGCGCGGGTGGTGCGGGCCTACGTCCAGGAAGAGCCACAGGTCGCCCAATTCCTCCAGGACAACGAAGACTACGTGGAGCGCAATCGACGGCTGATCCGCTGGAGCGCCGCCTTCCACCCGACCCTCCAGGGGTTGGTGGGCCTGGGCTTCGTGGCGGTGCTGTTCTACGGCGGCAACCTGGTCCGCGAGGAGGCGATTACCCTGGGGCAGTTCGTCACCTTCAATCTGTTCCTCGGCAAATTGATCTGGCCGATGATCGCCATCGGCTGGGTGATCAATCAGGCCCAGCGCGGCAGCGCCTCCCTGCGGCGCATTCGAGAGGTGCTGCAAACGGAGCCGGCGGTTGCCGACCACCCGCCGCTGGAGCACCCGGCCGAGATCGGCGGGGCGGTGGCCTTTCGGGATCTCACCTTCCGCTACGGCGATGAGTCGAAGCCAGTGCTGCGGGAGATTTCCTTCGAGGCACCGGCGGGTTCTACGGTGGCCCTGGTCGGTCGTACCGGCTCCGGCAAGAGCACCTTGCTCACCCTGATTCCGCGCCTGGCGGAGCCGCCGGAGGGGACGGTTTTCGTAGACCGGGTGGACGTGCGCAGGCTTTCCCTGGACCAGCTTCGTGGTGCCCTCGGCGTGGTGCCTCAGGAGAGCTTTCTATTTTCCACCACGGTGGCCGACAACATCGCCCTGGGGCGACCCGAGGCGACCCGCGAGGAGATCGCCGAGGCGGCCCGGCTGGCCGGTCTCGGTGAAGACCTGGAAGGCTTTCCGAAGGGACTCGACACACTGGTGGGGGAGCGCGGCATCACCCTCTCCGGCGGCCAGAAGCAGCGGGTGGCGCTGGCGCGAGCGCTCCTGCGGCAGCCGCGCCTGCTGCTACTGGACGACAGCCTATCGGCGGTCGATACGCAGACCGAAGAGAGAATTCTCGGCAACCTGCGTCGGGTGTTCGTCGGCCGTACCGTGTTTTTGGTCTCCCACCGGGTATCCACGGTGCGCGACGCCGACCTGATTTTGGTGCTCGACGAAGGCCGGATCGTCGAACGCGGTTCCCACGACGAACTGATCGCCCTCGGCGGGCACTACGCTGACCTGGACCGGCGCCAGCGCCTCGAAGAAGAGCTGGCGGCGGTTTCATGAGCTCTCTGCCCGTCTTTTGCTTTCAAGAGTGAAGGTCGTTATGATACCGTGTAGAAAGAGTGGTTGATGTGTAGAAATAGGCGAAGAGACCAACCATGGCCCTGAACATTCGAAACAGGGAGGTAGAACGGCTCGCCTCGGCGGTTGCGGCGCTCACCGGCGAGACCAAGACCGAGGCCGTGCGGCGCGCTCTCGAAGATCGCCTCGAACGGTTGCGCCACGAGCGCTCCGGCCGACCGTTGGTCGAAGAGCTCGACGCGCTGGCTCGGGAGTGCTCCCGGCTGCCGGTGCTCGACGACCGTCCGGCGGACGAAATCCTCGGCTACGACGACAGGGGCCTGCCGGGCTGATGGTCATTGATACTTCGGCGATTCTCGCCATCCTGCAGGACGAAGAGGAGCGTTCGCTGTTCAATCGTCTGCTGTCCGAGGCGGAGCGGCCGGTGCTGTCGGCGGCGACCTGGGTTGAATGCTCCATCGTGATCGAGTCTCGCTACGGTGCCGCGGGCCTCCACCTCCTGGAGATGTTGGTCGATCGAGCCGGCATCGAACGGCTCGCGGTCGGGGTCGATCAGGCGAAAGAGGCGTGCCGGGCCTACAGCCGTTTCGGCAAGGGCCGTCATCCGGCGGGCCTCAATTTCGGCGACTGCTTCTCCTATGCTCTGGCGCGCACTCGATCGGAGCGCTTGCTGTTCAAGGGCAACGACTTCTCGCTCACGGACATCTCGCCGGCCGTAGGCCTCAATCCAGCGTTGTCCTCGTCCGAAGTACACGAGGAGGGGCCGAGCTATGGTTGAGGGGCACAACGTGAACGCCCGCGGCCGCGTCCTGATCAGCGGGGGCTCCGGAATGATCGGCCGTGCCCTGACCGCCATGCTGGCGGAAGGCGATTGGGAAGTGGTGGTCCTCTCCCGCAGTCCGGAGAAAGTCGCAGGGTTGCCCGCCGGCGCGCGAGCCGTCGGTTGGGACGGCCGAACCGCCGAGGGGTGGGGCGAACTGGTCGATGGCGCTGCCGGTATCGTCAATCTCGCCGGCCGCAACATTGCCGGCGGGCGTTGGACGGCGGCCGAGAAGGAACGTCTACGCAGCAGCCGCCTGGAGCCGAGCCGGGCCATCGTCGAGGCGATTCGGGCGGCGGCCACCAAGCCGAGTTTCCTGATGCAGGCGAGCGCCGTGGGTTTCTACGGCGGCGATACGGGCGATGCGCTGATCACCGAAGAATCGCCGCCGGGCGATGATTTCCTGGCGGAACTCTCCGTCGAGTGGGAAGCCTCGACGGAACCCGTTGAAGCGCTGGGCGTTCGACGGGTGCTTCTGCGGACGGGCATCGTGTTAAGCCTCGAGGGCGGAGCCTTGCCGAAGATGGCGATGCCCTTTCGCTTCGGAGTGGGTGGTTCCCTGGGTGACGGCGAGCAGTACATGCCTTGGATCCATCTGAACGACGAAGCGGAGGCGATTCGCTTTCTGATGGAGCATCCGGAGGCGGCCGGACCTTTCAACCTGAGCGCTCCGAAACCGGTGACCAACGATGAGTTGAGCCGGGTGCTAGCGCGGGTGCTCCACCGCCCCAACCTCTTGCGGGTGCCGGCCTTCGCCTTGAAGCTGGCGATGGGGGAGATGTCTCGCCTACTGCTCGGCGGTCAGCGGGCCGTGCCCCGGGCCCTGGAAGACCTCGATTTCCCCTTCCGCTTCTCGGATCTGGAATCCGCTCTGGAAAATCTGCTGGCGGACTGAGCGGTGATCTATCGAAGCCGATTTCGGGTGTCGGCGCCGATCGAGCGGGTGGAGAAATTCCACCGCCGACCGGCCAACCTCGCCGCCGTCACCCCTCCCTTCGTGCCGATGAGGTTCCTGATCCCGCCACCGGAGCGGCTGCAGGCCGGCGATGAGTTGACCATGCGGATGTGGGTGGGTCCCATTCCGGTGACCTGGTGGCTGCGGGTGGCGACGTTGGACGAGCCCGAAGTGGTGGGTTTTCGGGATCGCCAAATCTCCGGCCCGTTTGCCTACTGGGAACATCGTCACCGTTTCCGGCCGGCGGCGGACGGATCCGCCACCTGGATCGAGGACGAGATCGAGGCGCGGTGGGGCGGGGGGCTGATGCGCCGCCTGATCGGCTGGCAGATGTGGGCAGGATTGCCGGTGCTCTTTGCCTACCGCCGCCGCAGAACCCGCAAGCTGCTCGAATGAGCTAGCCGACGGGCTAGGGATTCGTGACCTTCACCTGCGACCAGCGGTACGAGCTGAGCAGCGGCGCGCCGGTACCGCTACCGAGGAGCCAGAGAACTGCCGGCGTCGGCTTGAGGGCGCTCACCCGGAACTCCCCCTCACGGCTCCCCAGGACAAACAGGGCCGTCGACAGGGCCTGCGCGTCGAGGCCGAGTTCGGTGACGGTAAGGGTGGCGACCCTTCCCGTCGCCGGCCGGCCGCTCCGCTGGTCCAGGTACGGCGCCAGCGAATCGCCGCCGACCCGCAGGGCGTTGCCGCGGATGGACGCCAGGGCGAGGGCCTGATCCTTCAGCCAAGCGGTGCCGAGGGATTCCTCCAACCCCTCGAGCTGCGGGAGTTCCACCGGCCAGCCGCGGCCGCCGGGCCCCGGACCGACGCCGCGGGTGACCGGGCCAACCCGCACCAGGCCGTTGGTGACGCCTTTTTGCCGTAGAACCTCCACCGCTCGGTCCACCGCGAAGCCCGGCGCGAAATCCGCCAGGTCGAGAAGGCTGCCTTCGGCCAGACGAGCGGTGGACGATTCCTCATCGATCGTCAAGGCATCGCAGCGGGCGCTGCGCACGGCTTCTTCCAGCCGATCCGGCGTGGGGCGCCCAGCCGCCGTTCCGCGCAATCCCCATAGCTTCGCCAACTGACCGCCGAGGGGGCCGGTGGCGCCTTCGGACCATCGGCAGAATCGGAGGCTTCGGTTCAGCAGGCGGCGCAGCCGAAGGTCGAGGGGTTCGTCGCTGACGGTGCTCCCTTCGGCGAGGGCTTCGACCTCCAGAATCTCGATGACCGCCCGGCGCATCGCCGCCTCGGCCTCGGCCGCCGGGAGGTTTCGGATCTCGATAGCGATCGGGCCGTCGAAAGCGCGGGCCGAAATGCGGCGAGGCTCTCCGATCCCCGCCGATCCCCCGCCGCTTTCGGTGGCCATTGAAGGAGGCGCCGATGAGGTGCTGGCGGATAGGCAAAGGGAGCCCAATAGGGCGAGAAAAAGCATGAATCGGGCGGTGAAAAAAGGCATCGGACATCCATCATATTGGATCTCTCCCAGGTGGGCGGATCCGGTGATTCGCGTGGTATCATTTCGGCACTGGTTCAAGCCGCGCCGCGCCCTGATACGAAGACTTTCTCCAACCCTTGCCGGGGCGGCTCAGACGAACCCTAGTCATGGCTTTCAGCCCTCCGGGGCTTCTATTTCACTCGTCGGTTGCTCACGGTTCACCCGCTGTTCACAGGGGGGTTCAACGATGCCCCTGAAGTTGAAGATCCTGAACGTGCTTCGACTGTGTACGGACGGCTCTGACAACCAACTCATGGGACTTCACGGCTCTACTCAAGGCCAACGCCAACTAGGCCCAATCCAGCCATATTCAACCGTGTTCGGAGGAGAGAGATGAGACCTTCCTGGAAAACTACGCTTTGTCTGGTGCTGGCGACCGCTCTGGCGGTCGCCGGTGCTTCCAATGTCTTTGCCCAGGGCGTCACCACCGGCGCCTTCAAGGGCCTCGTCGCGGACGAATCCGGCGGTGCCCTGCCGGGTGTCGTCGTCGAGGCGCTGCACAACCCCACCGGCACCCGCTACACCACGGTGACCCGGTCGGACGGCCGCTACGCGATCCTGAACGTGCGCGTCGGCGGTCCCTACACCATGACCGCCCAGCTCGACGGCTTCAACACCTCAGAGCAGACGGACATCTTCGTCCAACTCGGTGGCGACTCGAACGTCGACTTCACCCTCACTCTCGGCGCGATCGAAGACACGGTGACGGTGGTCGGCCAGGCGGACACCCTGTTCAGCTCGACCCGCAACGGTGCCGCGAGTAGCGTCTCGACGGATCAGATCGAGAACCTGCCGACGGTCGGCCGCGGCTTCGAAGACTTCGCCCGCACCAACCCCTTCATGGTGGTGGCCTCCGAGAATGACGACGCCAACGCCATCTCCGTCGCCGGCCGCAGCAGCCGCTACAACAACATCCAGATCGACGGCGCCGTCAACAACGACCTTTTCGGCCTCGCCGATCAGGGCACTCCCGGCGGCCAGGCCAACACCACCCCGATCAGCCTGGACGCGATCCAGGAGATCGAGCTGGTGATCGCCGAGTTCGACGTCCGTCAGGGCGGCTTTTCCGGCGGCAGCGTCAATGCCATCACCCGCAGCGGCAGCAACGACTACTCCGGCTCGGTTTTCTACTTCACCCGCGATCAGGATCTGGTCGGTGACGGTCCCGACGAGCTGGGTGAATTCGGCACCTTCGACGAGGAGCAGTACGGCTTCCGCTTCGGCGGCCCGATCGTGCGCGACAAGATGTTCTTCTTCGCCAACGGCGAAATTTCCGACCTGACCCAGCCGACCGGCTTCTCCCTCGACGGCGCCAGCGGTCAGCAGTTCGGCGGTGGCGATCCGCGAGTGCAGGATGCCGCCAACGCCTTTCGTCAGGACTTGATCAGCCGCTTCGGCTTCGATCCCGGCGGTCTCGCTGAGCAGAGCCTGGAGACGCCGTCGGACAAGTTCTTCGGCCGCGCGGATTTCAACCTGGCGGATAACCACCAGCTCACCCTGCGCCACAACTACGTGGACGCCCAGAACGACGTCAACAACCCGGGCAGCTTCACCTACGAGTTTCCGACGGAGGCCTACACCTTCTCGAGCGAAACCAACTCGACGGTGGCTCAGCTCAACAGCGTCTTCGGCTCGAACGCCTTCAACGAGGCGCGGGTGACCTACCAGACCATCCGCGACAGCCGCTCCGGCATCAACGGTACGCGTTTCCCGTGGATCGAGATCGAGGATGTGCTCGGCGACGCGGACTCCGGCCGCCTGGAGTTCGAGGTGGGCACGGAGCCCTTCTCGACGGCCAATGCTCTCGATCAGGACATCCTGGAGATCACCGACGACTTCACCATGGTGCGCGGCGACCACACCTTCGTCATCGGTACCCACAACGAGCTGTTCAGCTTCGACAATCTGTTCCTGCAGAACTTCTTCGGCTCCTTCGAGTACGACACCCTCGACGACTACTTCGCCGACAACATGGACCGCTACCGGGTCACCGTGGTGCCGCCGGGACAGGCGCAGTCGCAGCAGTTCGACGTCAACCAGTTCGGCCTCTACTTCGGCGACACCTGGGCGGTGAAGTCGAACCTGACGCTGACCTACGGCCTGCGGGTGGACGCACCGTTCTTCCCGGACAGCCCGAGCCGCAACCCGTTCACCGAGACCACCTACGGCTTCCGCACCGACGAACTGCCGGACGGTGAGCTGCTGTGGCAGCCGCGCCTCGGCTTCAACTGGGACCTCGGCGGCAACGCGCAGCAGCAGCTCCGCGGCGGCATCGGCATCTTCGCCGGTCGCGCCCCTTACGTGTGGATCTCGAACAACTACGCCCGCAGCGGTATCGAGCAGCAGTTCATCACCGTCAACACCAACGGCGCCGTGCCGTTCAATCCGGACCCGAACAATCCGACCATTCCCACCGGCGGCTCGGTGGCGATCGGTGAGTTCAACCTGATCGATCCGGACTTCGAGTTCCCGCAGGTGATGCGCATCAACCTGGCCTACGATCGGGAGCTGCCGTGGTGGAATCTGGTGGGTTCGATCGAAGGCATCTATGCCGATTCGGTGCAGGAGATCGACTACCGAAACGTCAACATCCGCCAGGTCGGTACCCTGCCCTTCGATGGCCGCCCGACCTTCGAGACGGTGGACCGCAACGTCGATGGCGCCTACCTGATCACCAACAGCACCGAGGGTGAGGCAACCAATGTCGCCGTGAAGCTGGAGCGCCGGGCCGGTCGCGGTGTCTACGGCTTCCTGGCCTACACCTACGGTGACTCGACGGTGGTCAACGAAGGCTCCTCCAGCCGCGCCGTGTCGAACTGGCAGTTCAACGAGGCGGTCAACCCGAACAATGCCGGCGCCTCGACTTCGGACTTCGAGGTCGAGCACCGCATTTCGGCTTCCCTCTCGTACCAGTTCAACGGCCGCACCGAGTGGCCGACGACCGTGGGTCTGTTCTACAACCACCAGTCCGGGCGCCCGTACACGACGCTCCTCGGAACGTCCCGCAGCATTCGGACGGGTAGCTTCAACGGCGACGGGTTCTTCTTCTCGAACGACCTGTTCTATGTGCCCTCCGGTCCGAACGACGTGGAGATCGTCTCCGGAGGCACCTACGCGGATCTCGAGGCCTACATCCAGCAGGACGAATGCTTGAGCAGCAATCGCGGCCGCATCGTACCGCGCAACTGCTCGAATGCGCCCTGGAACAGCACCCTGGATCTGCACTTCGCGCAGGCCATCCCGGTGGGCTTCGGTAGCCTGGAGGTCACCGCCGACATCCTCAACCTGGCGAACCTGTTCGACTCCGATTCGGGTCTGCTGCGCTACGCCAACTTCAACTCGGTCACCGTGGCGGATTTCGCCGGCATCAACGCCGACGGCAACCCGCAGTACGAGCTGCGGAGCGTCGCGCGGAGCCCGGAGAATCGCTTCGAGATCCACCCGCTGTCCTCGCGCTGGCGCGCCAAGTTGGGACTGCGCTACACCTTCTAGGCAGGCGAGAGCAGCAGCAAGTCCTTTCGTATGGGAGGCACCGAGGGCCGCGGGTTTCCGCGGCCCTTTTTCTTTCTAGGAAGTTGGAAAACGGCGGCTGGGGAGGTAGGTGCCCCTAGTCCGACCAGTGCGGCGGCTCGGGAAGGCATTCCGCTCCCGGCGAGAGGGTACCCCGGGCGACGATGCGGGCGTCGCCGGTGAGGGTCCATTGGGCGATGCGAGCTCCGGAAACCTCGCCCTCGACTCCGAGGATGAACCCTCCGGCGGTGAGAGCTTCCCAGGGAGGCCCTCCGCGGCCGGCGGCGTGGGTTGCCGCCGCCGTTGCCAGGACCCCGGTACCGCAGGCCAGCGTTTCCGCCTCCACGCCGCGCTCATAGCTGCGGATCTCGAAGCGGTCCTCGCCGATCAAACGCACGAAGTGGATGTTGGCGCCGATCGGCCCGGCGGCCGGGCTCGCCCGCAGGGCGGGGCCGGCTGCGGCCACCGGGGCGTCCGACAGCGGCCGATCCTGGAAGAGCACCAGATGGGGCACCCCGACGGTGACGAACCAGCCACGGTAGTTCGTTCCCTCGATCGACTGTTCCACCGGTCGGGGCAGTGCCTCCGGTAACGGGGCGGAGAGGCGGATACGCCCATCCCCGGCATCGCGACCACGCAGTACCCCGGCGGCCGTCCGCAGGGCAATTTCCCCTTTCCCCCAGCCCAGTTCCAGGGCGCAACGCACGGCGCAGCGCGAGCCGTTCAGGCACAGCTCCGCCTCGCTGCCGTCGGCATTGAAATAGCTCATCGCCACCTCGTCGCCGTCGCGTCGCAGCACGCACAGGCCATCGGCGCCGAGGGAGAGCCCTCGGCGGCACCAGGCGCGGATCTGCTCGAGGGAAGGAGCGGCCAGCGGCTCCGGCAGCACGACAAAGTCGTTGCCGGCGCCGGAGGCCTTGAGAAAGTCCATCGGGGAGCCGCGGAGGGGCTACCGCACCGGCGCGGTGATCACGTCCTCGCCGGCGCTCTCGTTGCCGATCGCGTCCAGGGCGGTGACGCGGTAGTCGAGGGATTGGCCGACCGCGAGACCCGTATCGACGTACTCGGTGGCCTGCACCGGACCGCGGGTGAGCGCGGTCCACTCGGTCATTCCGGTATCGCGCCGGTAAACGCGGTAGCCGGCGAGGTCCGGGGCGTCCACCGCGTTCCACAGCAGGCGAATTCGTCCTTGTTCGGACAAGCCCACCACGCCGGTCGGATCCGGCGGCGCGAAGCGGTCCTCGAAGGCCACTTCCCGCGCCGCGCCGATGGCGCTTTCGATGCGCGGCCGGCGCTGAGCCACCCGGGTGACCGAGTAGACGTAGCGCTTGCCGTAGGTGGCGTCGAGGTCCTTGAAGCGCCGCTGCTTGTCGCCGACCAGCTGCAGCGGTTCGTCGAAACCGCGGCTGGAGGCGTCGCGGCGGTAGATGGCGAATCCCGGAACGCCGCCGGCGTAGGTGTCGTCGGCGGCGTCCTCGAAGGTCCAGCTCAACTGCACGCCGTCCGGCTGTTCTTCGACGGTCAGGGCGGTGACCGCTGGCGGCGGAACTCGCGGAATGATGCCGGCGAAGTTGGAGAAGCCCGAGGTCTCGCCCTCGGCGGTGCGGGTGCGCACCGCCAGCAGCAGCGCGGTGGGCGTCGTGTCGCCGGCTTCTTCGCTCCCTTCGTCTACTGAGGGCGTGTACGGCAGGCGGAGCGCAATGCGGCTGCCCTCGACGGCGTCCTGCAGGTCCTCGCCGCGCAGGGACAGCCGCCGGGTGGCCGCGCCGGCGAACTCCCGCGCTTCGACCGAAGGAAGCTGGTATTGCGCCGTCGGGTCCTCGGCCGGCGGGTCGCTGGCGGACTCGCTTGCCGGCGGAACCGGTTCCTCGGCATCGTTCGAGCCTTCTCCGGAGGCTTCAATCTCTGCCGCCGGTTCCTCCGGGGCGGCCTCTTGCGGTGCCTCTTCTTCGGCGGTCTCTTCTGCCGGTGGCGGGGGAGGTGGCGGCAGGATCGCGGCTCGTTCGAGTTGCCACAGCTCGATCTCGTCGATCCCCGCCAGCGCCGCTCCGGAGGTGGTGCGGTTCGGATACTCGAAGGAGATCATCAGCTCGGAGCCTCGCTGCTGGACCGCCAACTCCTGCGCCGGCGCTGGAATGGTGCGGAGCGGCGGCAGCGGGTCGCCCTGCTTGCCGCAGCCGGTCGTGGGCAGCAGCGCCGCGAGGAGCAGGGCGAGGCCGAAGTGGGGACGTGGCGAATGCATCGGTTTACAGGACATAGCGCGAGAGATCCCGGTCTTTGACCACGTCGGCCAGGTACTTGCGCACATAGCTGGCGTCCACCTTGACGGTGGCGCCGTCCATCGCCGGGGCCTCGAAGGAGACTTCGTCGAGCAGCCGCTCGACCAGCGTGGCGAGGCGCCGGGCGCCGATGTTCTCGGTTGACGAGTTGACCTCCACGGCCAGCTTGGCGATTTCCTCGACGGCGTCGTCGGTGAACGACAGGGTCAGCCCTTCGGTGCCCATCAGCGCCTCGTACTGCTTGGTGAGGGCCGCCTCCGGCTCGGTGAGAATGCGCACGAAGTCGTGCTCCGTCAAGGCGTTCAATTCAACCCGTATGGGGAAGCGGCCCTGCAGTTCCGGAATCAGATCCGAGGGTTTGCTGACGTGGAAGGCGCCGGCGGCGATGAACAGGATGTGGTCCGTTTTCACCATGCCGTATTTGGTGGTGACGGTGGTGCCCTCGACGATCGGCAGCAGGTCGCGCTGCACCCCTTCGCGAGAGACGTCCGGTCCGCGGCCGCCTTCCCGGCCGGCCACCTTGTCGATCTCGTCCAGGAAGATCATGCCGCCCTGCTCGACCCGGCCGCGCGCTTCGCGCGCCACCTGCTGGCGGTCGATCAGCTTTTCGGCTTCCTGCTGGGCGAGGATCTCGCGCGCATCGGCGACGGTCACCTGCTGCTTGCGCCGGCGGCCGCCAAAGAGGCCCGGCAGCATGTCCTTGACGTTGACGCCCACCTCTTCCACTCCCTGCGGGGTGAACATCTCGAAGCTCGGATAGGCCGACTCCTCGACTTCGATCTCCACCTGGCGGTTGTCGAGCTTGCCTTCCCGAAGCTTCTGGCGGAACTTCTCCCGCGTCTCCTGGGTGTCGTCTTCCTCCGGTTCTTCTTTCTCCTCGGGCTCGCCGTAGCGGCTCAGGCTGCTCAGCGCGCCGGCATAGCCGCTGCCGTAGCCCACTGCCGGGCGCGATGGCACCAGCAACTGCAGCAGGCGATCCTCGGCCCGCGAGGCGGCCTCTTCCTGCACCGCGGCGCGCTTCTCCTCGCGCACCATGGCGAAGGCGATTTCGACCAGGTCGCGCACCATCGATTCGACGTCGCGGCCAACATAGCCGACTTCGGTGAACTTCGAGGCCTCGACCTTGATGAACGGCGCCTTGGCAAGGCGCGCCAGACGGCGCGCGATCTCCGTCTTGCCGACACCGGTAGGGCCGATCATCAGAATGTTCTTGGGCGCCACCTCTTCGGCCATTTCCGGATCGAGCTGCTGGCGGCGCCAGCGGTTGCGCAGCGCGATGGCGACGGCGCGCTTCGCGTCGTGCTGGCCGACCACATACTTGTCGAGTTCCGCCACGATCTCCCGTGGCGTCATGTCCTCGAGGGCGAGGCTCACTTCTGAGATCTCAATCGCCATCGGAGAGCTCCTCGAGGGTGAGTTGGTCGTTGGTGAAGACACAGATGTCGGCCGCCACGGCCATCGCTTCGCGCACTACCTCGGCGGCGGAGAGGTCCGTGTGGGAGAGCAGCGCGCGAGCGGCGGCCAAGGCAAAGTGCCCGCCGGAGCCGATCGCCAGGACGCCATCCCCTCCGGCATCCATCAGGTCCGGCTGCATCAGATCGCCGGCGCCGTTCAAAAGGAAGCTCTTGTCGACGTCGGACACCACCATCTGGGCCTGGAGCTGGCGCATCGCGCGGTCCGTCCGCCAGTCTTTGGCGAGTTCGACCACCGCCCGCTCCAGGTTGCCGCTGTATTCCTCCAGCTTGCCTTCGAGGCGCGAGAACAGCGCCAGTCCATCGGCGGCGCCACCGGCGAAACCGACCAAAACACCACCGTCACCGGCCCGCCGCACCTTGGCGGCGCCGGCTTTGATCACCGTATTGTTCAACGTGACCTGGCCGTCGCTGGCCATGCACACTCGGCCATTGCGACGCACCATGAGCACGGTCGTTGCATGAAAGTCACTCATCAGGGGTACTCATCCGTTGGATAACTCGTGGTTCGCAGTAGGGGTCACTCTCGTCGAGCGCGAGGATGCGCATCCCGGTATACGGACAGGAGGCGCTCGATTTCGACGTGAGTATAGCGCTCGGTGGTGGAGAGCGAGCGATGGCCCAAAAGCTCCTGGATGGCGCGCAGATCCGCGCCGCTCTCCAGCAGGTGAGTGGCGAAGGTGTGGCGCAGCGTATGCGGGTGAACGCCGGCGGCCAGGGCGGCTCCCTCCACCCGCTTGTCGATCACCCGCCGCACCGAGCGGGCGCTCAGGCGGCCGCCGCGATAGTTGAGGAATACCGGCTCGCTGGAATCGTCGGCGCGCTCCGCCGGCTGTCGGACGGACTCCCACACGGCCAACCATTGGCGAAGCGCCCGTTCGCCTTCGCGGCCAAAAGGCACCATGCGCTCCCGGCCGCCTTTGCCGAGTACCCGCAAGACCCGGGCGGCGAGATCGAGGTCCGGCCAGTCGAGGCCCACCAGTTCGCTCACCCGCAGGCCACTGGCGTAGAGCACCTCGAGGAGCGCCCGATCGCGCAGGGCGAGGGGATCCTCCTCACCCGGCGCGCTCGAGGTGAACCCCAGCAGTTGCTCGATCTCTTCCGGCCGCAGATGGCGCGGCAGGGTCTTGGGGGTCTTCGGCGTCGGCACCGCGGCGGCCGGATTGCTGGCGAGCACCCCGCGGCGGCAGGCCCAGCGGAACAGGCTCTTGATCGCCGACAGGGCCCGGGCCTGGGTGCGCCGGCTGACCCCGTCCCGGTGGCGGGCGGCGAGGTACGCCCGCACCCCTTGGCCGTCCACCGCTTCCGGCGTCAGCTCCGCCGGAGCGATGGCGAGGAAGTCCTGGGCCAGAAAACCAAGAAACCCCTCGAGGTCTGTCCGGTAGGCGCGCAGGGTATGCGGCGACAGATTGCGGTCGAGGGCGAGGTGGTCGAGAAAGTCCTCGATGAGGCGGCGCATCGACGTGGAGTTTCCCACAGGCAAAGGAGTACCTCCGGGCCGGCGGACAGGCTCAGGCCGTGACGGCGGCATCGAGGGAGTGGGCTTTCCTCCAATCCCGCAGGGCTTTCTGGGCTCGCGCCACGTAGGCCTGCCGGCGCTCTTTCTTGGGCACCCGCTCGGTCAGTTCGTCGAACAGCCCGTAGTTGACGTTGGCCGGCTGGAAGCGCTTGGCCTCGGACTCCGTCAAGTGCCGGGCGAGGGCGCCCAAGGCGGTGCTCGCCGGCAGCGGCTCGAAGGTTCGTCCGTCCCGTTCCAGAACCGTATAGAGAGCGATCAGCAGGCCCGTCGCCGCCGATTCCAGATACCCCTCGACGCCGGTGATCTGGCCGGCCAGCCGCAGCCTCGGGCGCGCTTTCAGGCGATAGAGCTTGTCGAGGTGGGTGGGGGAGTTGATGAAGGTGTTGCGGTGGATCTGCCCGTAGCGGACGATCTCGACCGTCTCCAGCCCCGGGATCAGGCGGAACACCCGCTTCTGCTCCGGCCACTTCATGCGCGACTGGAAGCCCACCAGATTGAAATGGGTCTTGGCCAGGTTTTCGCGCCGCAGCTGCAGCACCGCGTGGAAGCGCCGGCCGTCCGGTGCCGTCAGGCCCACCGGCTTCATGCAGCCAAAGCGCAGGGTGTCGACGCCGCGGCGGGCGAGTTCTTCGATCGGCATGCAGCCCTCGAAGAAAAGGCCCTTCTCGAAGTCGTGGAGAGGCAATACTTCAGCGCCGGTCAGCGCTTCGTAGAAGACCGCGTACTGCGCGCGGTCGAGGCCGGCATTCAAATAGTCATCGCCGTCGCCCTTACCGTAGCGCGACTGCCAGAAGAGCTGCTCCATGTCGAGGCTCTCGGCGTCGACGATGGGGGCGATGGAGTCGTAGAAGTAGAGGTACTCCTCGCCGAGGAGTTCCTGTAGCGCCTCGGCCATCGCCGGGGACGTCAGCGGTCCGGTGGCGATCACCGCATCGCCGTGCGGCAGGGTCCGCACCTCGCCCCGGCGGATTTCGATGCGGGGATGGCTTTCCAGGCGTTCGCTCACCGCCGCGGCGAAGCGATCGCGATCCATTGCCAGGGCGCCGCCGGCCGGTACCGCCGCGCCCCGGGCGCAGGCGATGATCAGCGAATCGAAGGACTCCATCTCGCGCTTGAGGAGACCCGCCGCATGGAACGGGTCATCGCTGCGAAAGGAATTGCTGCACACCAGCTCGGCGAAGCGGTCCGTTTTGTGGGCGGGGGTGGCGCGCCCCGGCCGCATTTCGTGCAGCACTACCGGCACTCCGCGCTCGGCGAGCTGGAAGGCGCATTCGGAACCGGCGAGGCCGCCGCCGACGATTTCCACCGGGGAGGTCATCAGCCGAGTATACGGTCGCCGCGGCGGTGCCGGGCGGTGACTTTGGAGGCGTCGCGAGACCGGCGCCGGCGATGGCCCGTCCTTGACAGGCCGAAAACGGGGCCGGTACTCTCGCGGCCGCTTCTCCGGGCGCTGCCGCTCCGCCGCGGCGGAACGCCTCGCCGCCACCTCTCTCATCCCCGGCGGGCGATCCCCAGGGCGCCCCCTCGGCCGTCTTCGGCCCCGTGGCGACCCACCGGTTTGCGGCCGGCGAGCCACCGACGAACTCGGTGCGACGCCCGGCCGGCGTACCGAACTTGATCAGCGAGACGACAGCGAAGAAACCGATGAGCACAGACACCAAGCATCTCGTCATCGTCGAGTCCCCCGCCAAGGCGAACACCATCAGCCGCTTCCTGGGGGATGAATACCAGGTGGAGGCGAGCTACGGCCACGTGCGGGACCTGCCGCAGAACGCCAAGGAAATTCCCGCCGCCGTCCGCAAGCAGACCTGGGCGCGCCTCGGAGTCAACGTCGACGGCGGTTTCGAGCCGCTCTATGTCGTACCGGCGGACAAGAAGAAGCACGTCAAGCGCATGAAGGACGCCCTGAAGAAGGCGGATCGCCTGCTCCTCGCGACGGATGAAGACCGCGAGGGAGAGAGCATCAGTTGGCACGTGCTGGAGTTGCTCGATCCGAAAGGCGCCGTGGACGTGGAACGCATCGTCTTCCACGAGGTGACGCCGGAGGCGATCCGCAAAGCCCTGGACAATCCCCGCAAGGTCAACGAAAACCTGGTGCGGGCGCAGGAGGCGCGCCGGGTGCTCGACCGCCTCTACGGCTACTCCCTGTCGCCGCTCTTGTGGAAGCGGGTGGCGCCGGGGTTGTCCGCCGGACGGGTGCAGAGCGTGGCGGTACGGCTGTTGGTGGAGCGCGAGCGGTCCCGTATCGCCTTCCGCTCCTCGACCTACTGGGACCTGAAGGCCGGTTTGGCGGCAGAGGACGGGCGCTTCAAGAGCCGCTTGGCGCGGGTGGGAGATCGCCGCCTGGCGGACGGAAAGAGTTTCGACTCGGCCACCGGCAAGCTGGCGAAGAAAGAGCACCTTCTGCTCGACGAAAAGGCCGCCAAGGCCCTCGCCGGCGGCGCCGCCGAAGCCGCCCCTTGGAAGGTCACCTCCCTCGACAAGAAGCCCGGCCAGCAGCGGCCGGCGCCGCCCTTCATCACGTCCACCCTGCAGCAGGAGGCGAATCGCAAACTGCGTTTTTCCGCTCGCCGCACGATGAGCGCGGCGCAGCGCCTGTACGAAGGCGTGGACCTCGGCGGCGAGCGTATCGGTCTGATCACCTATATGCGTACCGACAGCGTGAGCCTGGCCGGGCGTGCCGTGGAGCAGGCCCGGGAGGTGATCGCCAAGGCCTACGGTGAGGACTTCCTTCCGCCCCAAGCCAATACCTACAAGACCAAGGCGAAGGGTGCCCAGGAGGCCCACGAGGCGATTCGTCCGACGGATCTTGGCCGCCGCCCGCAGGACGTCAAGAAGTTCCTGGACGCGGACCAATACCGCCTCTACGAGCTGATCTGGATGCGCACCATCGCCTGCCAGATGTTGCCGGCCAGATTCGAGCGCACCCAGGTGGAGGTGACCGTGGAGGTAGACGGCGACGCGCTGGTGTTTGCCGCCTCCGGCCGCCGCATCGTCTTTCCGGGCTTCTTGCGGGCCTACGTCGAAGGCACCGATGATCCGGAAGGCGAGTTGGGCGATCAGGAAACCCTGCTGCCGGCCCTGGAAGTGGGCATGGATCTCCAGCCGCTGTCCGTCGAGGCGGAAGGCCACAGCACCAAGCCGCCTTTCCGCTTCACCGAAGCGAGCCTGGTCAAGCAGCTCGAAGAGGCCGGCATCGGCCGCCCGTCGACCTACGCTTCGATCATCAGCACGGTGCAGGACCGCGGCTATGTGTTCAAGAAGGGCAACGAGCTGATTCCCACCTTCACCGCCTTCTGCGTCACGGAGCTGCTCGAGAAGCAGTTTCGGGATCTGGTGGACACGGAATTCACCGCCCACATGGAGGACGACCTCGACGAGATCGCCGCCGGCCAAAAGGATTGGGACGGCCTGGTGGCCGAGTTTTTCCTCGGGGAAGGCGGCGATCCCGGCCTGCAGCAGCGGGTGGAGGAGGGCGAGGTGATCTACCCGGCGATGGAGATCGGCAAGGACCCGGAGTCCGGCGACGAGCTGGTGGTCAAGATCGGCCGCTACGGCGCCTACCTGCGGCGCGGCGAGGGCGGCAAGGAAAACTCCGTCAGCCTGCCGGAAGACCTGCCGCCGGCGGACCTCACCGTCGCCAAGGCGGTAGACCTGCTGCGCGCCCGTCAGGCGGACGACGAGCCCATCGCCCAGCATCCATCCGGGCGCGACGTGTTCTTGAAGACCGGCCGCTTCGGCCCCTACCTGGAAGTCGCCCAAACGGAGGCGGAAAAGGAGGCGAAGGAAAAGCCGCAGCGGGTCTCCCTTCCGAAGGGCCTCGACGTCGGCGATGTGACGCCGGAGATTGCCACCCGCCTGGCGTCGCTACCCCGCGAGCTGGGGCCGCACCCGGAGTCCGGTGAGGTCATCACCACCGCTATCGGCCGCTACGGTCCCTACGTCAAGCATCAGAAGGACTTTCGCAGCCTCTCTTCGTGGCAGGAAGCCTGCGACATCGAGCTGCCGGCGGCGCTCGAAATCCTCGCCCAGCCGAAGAAGGGGCGCGGCCGCCAGCAGCGCACGGTGTTGAAGGATCTCGGTGAGCCGGAAGGAGCCGACGGCCCCTTGAAGGTGCTCGACGGGCGCTACGGTCCCTACGTAACGGACGGCAAGGTCAACGCCTCCCTGCCCAGGGGCTCGAAGGCCGAAGACTTGACCGTCGATGTCGCCCTCGAACTCCTCGCCGCCCGCCGCAACGCGCCGAAGAAAACCCGCCGCCGCCGCTAGCAGTTTGCTGAAATAAGCCTTCGGCTTACGTTTTCAGCTGCCCTGCTAGCTTTTGTTTCCAGGGGGCTAGGCGCCCGCACGCGGTCCGCCCCTCACCCGAAAACTCTAGAGTTTTCGGGCTCACCCCGGCCTCGGCGCCTATCGGCGCCGCCCAGCCTTTCAGGCTCGGGATCGCTTCGCCTACCGCCGGCGGCCGTAGGTCGGTCCCGGCCGGCGGGTGATCCAGCCGCCGATTTCCAATTCCATCAACGCCGCGAGGGTGTCCTCCACCGGCACTCCGGCCGTTTCGGCGAGCTGCTCCGCGGTGAGTAGCCGTCCCTGCGGCAGGGCCACCAGCAACCGGCCGGCGAGTCCCGGTAGGTCCGGCACGGGCTCTTGCCGCGGTGGCTGGGGCGATTCCGGCAGGGCGTCCAGGATGTCCCGCGGATGGTGCGCTGGATAGGCGCCGTCGCGCAGCAGGCCGATGGTGCCGGCGGAGCCCTCGTCGAAGATACGGCCGGGTACCGCGAAGACATCGCGGTTCAGATCGAGGGCGTGGCGCACGGTGATCAAGGAGCCCGAGCGGGGTGCCGCTTCCACCACCAGCACCGCCTGGGCGAGGGCGGCGATCACCCGATTGCGTACCGGAAAGTGCCAGGCTCTAGGCGTCGTAGCGGGTGGGAACTCGCTCACCAGGGCGCCCCGGCGGCAGACCTCCCGGGCGAAGTCGCGGCTACCCCGCGGGTAGTCGGCGTCCACTCCGCAGCCGAGCACCGCCAGGGTTTTTCCTCCGGCGTCGAGGGCGGCGCGATGGGCCGCCGTGTCGATGCCCCGGGCGAAGCCGGAGATCACCGTCACCCCCGCTGCGGCCAGATGGCCGGCGAAAAAGGTCGCGGCTTCGAGGCCGTAGTGGGTGGCGCGGCGGGAGCCGACGATGGCCACCGCCGGTTCCGTGGCTCTTCCTTCGCAAGGCATTTCTCCTCGTATCCACAGCGCGGCGGGCGGCAGGGAGAGGTGGCGGAGGCGCGCCGGAAAGCCATCATCGTGGCGGGCCAGGAGGGTGCATTGGGCGGCCCGGGCGCAGGCATGGATCCCGGCGGCGCGCTCCCGGGCCGCCGGGCGCAGCGCCATGGCGCGCTTCATCGCGGCGGGTGGAACGCCGAAGGCAGCGGCCAGGGCCGGAGCCTCCGCCGCCGGTCGTCGGTGCCAGTTGGGCAGTTCCGCCACCAGCCGGCAGCGGGTGGCGAGGCCCAGCTTTGCCAGGGTCGCGAGGGCGAGGGTAAGTTCCCGGATCGGGTTCGGGAACGGTGGCTCCGGGGCGGCTTCGGAAGGGTTTCTCGGGTGTTCCATACCCTGAGGAGACGCCAAGGGGCGACGGCGTCGCTCGTCAGCGCCGGGAGAGGTCGGTAGGGGGCTTGGTCCATCGCTTCGCCGACGGTGCGGAACCCACTTTTGGGCAGGTCTCTGCGCGGCGTCATGCATCCATTGACCCCACAGGGGCTCGTATATACTAGTGGTGGTGTTTTTAGCGCTAGTTCCGGACGGTCGACCTTTGATCGCGGAGTTCGATTCGGCGAAAACGAGCGCGACCCGTGACTTCAGCGAGGGCGAAAGGCTATGCGCGCAGTAACTCCACGGATTGTTCTTCTGGTCATCTCGCTCCTACCTCTGGTGGCCTGCTCCAGCGCGGGGTCCTCCACCCGAGCTTCGTCGCAGATCGACTTCGGGGTTGACATGGCCCGCCGCGGCCTGTGGAACGAAGCGCTCTTTCGATTTCAGCAAGCTCAACGCCTGGAGCCTTCGAGCTTTCGGGTGATGAACAATCTGGCCGTGGCCTACGAGGCGACGGGTCAGTTCGACGAGGCCCTGGAGGCCTACCAAGGGGCCTTGGCGGCTTCCCCGAACAACCGCGAACTGCGGCGAAACTACTCCCGCTTTATCGAGTTCTACCAAAGCTTCAAGCCCGAGACCGACGAAGACGCCGCGGATCGCGGCGAGGATTCTTCGACGACGGCCGACGGTAGCCCTTGAGGCACCGTTCGAACCCGAGGTCTACGGTCTACCACCCGAACCGGCAGCCCCCAACCAGGAGGTAGATGATGCATACACCCAGAATTTGGCTCACCGGTCTGGTCCTGCTCTTGATCTCTTTGCCGCTGATGTCGGCGGTAGAGGTTCGACTGACCCTGCCCCAGAAGGCACGCCTCGATCTGAACGGCCGCGATAGCGTCACCATCGCACCTTTCCTGGTGGTGACCCAGGAGGGGCAGGAGCGCGTCCAGAATCGCAATATCGATGTGCAGAAAGAGTTCGAGCGCTACCTGGAGAAGACCTTGCGGCGGGAAACGGAACTCAAGCTGATCGAGGCGCCGCCGATGGACTACCCGACCTTCGACCTGAATCAGCTCTCGCGGGAGTCGGACTTCTGGCTCTCCATTGGCGACCGCACCCAGGCGGACCTGATTCTTGCCGGTGGCCTCGATTTCGACATCCAGGACCGCACCGGTTACCGCACCGAGGAGTACACCTCACCGTTCAACGGTCGGCAGTACTACCGCCAGGTGCTGGTGGAGCAGACCGGCTTCGAGTACGACATCTTGATGCACGTCTATGACGGCACCACCGGCAAGCTGCTCTACACGGACAACTTCAAAGACTTCCAGAACTATGAGCAGGAACAGGCGGACCCCCTGACCGGGATGTTCGAGAACCTCTACTCCCTCGAGGATCGCATCGTGGGCGTGTTCACCCAGAAAGAGATCGAGGCCACTCGGTCCCTGTTCACGGACTGAGGCGTAAAAGGAGATGCTGTTGAACCGCTCACGAATCCTGAGGATCTCGGTTGCTCTGCTGGTTTTCTTTCTCGCTGCCGACTCGGTGATGGCTCAGCTCGGTCCGGCGCGGGGCGGCCGGGGTTTCGGCAAGAACAAGGTGCAGTATCGCGACTTCGACTGGAAGATCTACCATTCGACGCACTTCGACGTGTATTTCTACACCGAGGAAGAAGATCAGCTCGAGCGGGTGGTGTCCTTCGCCGAGAGCGCATACGACCGCCTGTCGCGGGATTTTGATTTCCAGATTCAAGAGCCCACGCCGCTCATCTTCTACGCCAACCACTCGGCCTTCGAGCAGAACAACATCATCCTGAATTTCATCCCCGAAGGGGTGGGCGCCTTCGCCTCGCCGGTGCGCTTCCGCATGGTGCTGCCGATCGACCTGCCGGACGATGAGTTGATGAACCTCATCGAGCACGAACTGACCCACATATTCCAGTACCACATCCTGTTCCGGGGCAGCTTCGGCCGGGCCATCGCCGCTCGTCCGCCGACTTGGGTGATGGAGGGCATGGCGAGCTACATGGCAGAAGACGAAACGACGCGCGACGTGATGTACCTGCGCGATGCCGCCGTCAACGACATCATCCCGAACGTCACCACCTGGGAGGGTGGAGGCTTTCTCGCCTACCGCATCGGCCACGCCATCTTCGACTACATCGAGGAGACCTACGGCAAGGACGGCTTCCAGGACTTCATCTTCGAGCTCCGTACGTCGATCGGCTCGAGCGTCGGCCGCGCCGTTGACCGGGCCTTCGGCGTGGAGGGCGAAGACTTCGATGCTGACTTCCGCCGTTGGCTGCGCCGCAAGTATTTGCCGGAGCTTCTAGAGACCGGTGAACCGCGCGACTTCGGTCGGCCCTTCCGGGTGACCCGCGGCCTGCCCAGCCAGATCATTTCGCCGGCGGCCTCGCCTTCCGGCGACCTGCTGGCGGCCTTCACCTCCGAGCGCGGCGACGTCGACATCACGCTGTTCGACACCCGCGAGCGCAAGAATCTGCGCAACCTGACCAAGGGTTTCGACGGCGACTATCAATATCTGGTGGCGCAGGAGTTGACCCTCGGCCGAAAGTTCGGACGCGACATCGCCTTTTCCCCGGACGGCAACACCCTGGCGGTGTTTGCCAAGCGCGAGCGCAACCGCAGCCTGCTGCTCTACGACGTGTTGACCGGCAAGCTGCGCCAGCGGCTGGACCTGAACGAACTGGACCAGCACATCGCCCCGGCCTGGCATCCGGACGGCCGCCGCATCGCCTTCTCGGCGATCGTTGACGGCGCATTCGACATCTATATCGTCGACATCGAAACCGGGGAGGTCGAGAATTTCACCGATGACGAGTTCTACGACTCCTCGCCGGTGTTCTCGCCGGACGGCAAGTCGGTGGTGATGACGACGGTGATCGGCGACGGACAGGCGAAGCTTTTCCGGGTGCCGCTGGACGATCCCACCAAGCGCTTCCAGCTCACTTTCGGCGAGTCGAGCGAGACCGACGCGGTGTTTTCGCCTACCGGCCGCCGGCTGTACTTCACCTCGGACCGCAGCGGGATTCTGAACATCTACGGTCTGGATCTATCGACCGGCGAACTCTCGCAGTACACCAACGCGGTCACCGGCTGCTTCATGCCCACGGTGTTGCCGGAGCCGGACGGCTCCGAGCGGCTGGTCTACACGGCCATGTGGAAAGGGCGCTTCGACCTCTACTCGATCGAGGTGCCGGAACCGGTTACCGAGCCGGAGACGGTGGAGATCTCCGAGACGGCCGCCGATGCCAATTCCCTACCGGTTTTCGAACCGGATATCCAGGTGCCGATTGACGATTCGAACAAGGAGAACTACCGCGGCTTCAAGTTGTTCCTGGAGAGCGCCGACACGCTGATCGGCATCAACGACGACCAGACCCTGCTCGGGCAGGTGGTGTTGTCCTTCACCGACTACCTGGGCGACAAGCGCTTGATCGCGGTGCTCTCGTCGGTGGAGAGTCTGTCGAACTTCAACATCACCTACGCGAACCTGACGAACCGCCTGCAGTGGAACATCAGCGCCTTCGACACCCGCTATTTCTACCGCACCTTTGACCAGACTCGGGGTTTCGAACGCGGTGACTCCGCCTATGAGCTGACCGGCGCGGTGTTCTCCCTGGTCTATCCCTTCACTTTCCAGACCCGCTTCGAGATCGGCGCCGGATACATCTTCCGAGAGTTCGATCAGCAGGTCTCCTTTGGGCGCCAGATCGGCGTGATTCGTGTCGAGGACGACTTCCCAATTCTCAGCACGGCCCTGGCCGGTGACTCGACGGTCTTCACTTCCAGCGGCCCGATCAGCGGTCGGCGCTGGCGCCTGGACTTCTCCTACGCTCCGGACACGGAAGATTCCGGCACGCTCTTCACATCGGCCGAGCTAGAGGTGCGGCAGTACCTTCAGGTCACCCGCCGCAGCAACTTCGCTGTGCGCGGCTACTTCGGCATGTCCGACGGCAACCAGCCGGGGCTCTTCGCTTTGGGCGGACTCGATACCCTGCGCGGATTCGACTTTCGCTCCCTGGTGGGTACCCATGCCTTCGTCACCAACTTCGAGTTCCGCTTCCCGCTGATCGACGTCTTGGCCACACCGGTCATCGGCTTCCAGGGCGTTCGCGGCATTGTCTTCCTCGACATCGGCGGCGCCTGGAACGACGAGTTCCAGGACTTCGACATCTGGGATTCCGACGAAGACCAGTTCGCCGATGCCCGTGCCTCCTACGGTTACGGCATCTCAGCGCGTTTCGCCGGCCTGACCCTGAACTGGGACTTCGCCAAGCAATACCGCTTCGCCACCGCCGAAGACGGTTTCGCTACGGACTTCTGGATCGGGACTCGTTTCTAGTGATGTGCTGAAATCCGCGAAGCGGATTTATTCAGCACATCACTAGTTCATTGGGGTGGTGGCGGTGTCAGTGGCGACCGCGTTAGTTTCACCGCTCCTCCTCCGGTCGTGCACAGTTTCGGGAGTGGCTCCGAGGGCGGTGCTAGTTCCGACCCCGATGGGCTTGTGACCCCCCGCTGCATCTAGAGAACCATTCTGAAGCCGGTGCCGGCCTCGATCCCGGTGCTTTCACGGGTTCTTTGCCAGGAGGGGAGATTGAATCCGGGGCCGGCGCAGGACTTGACCCCGGCGCCTAGCGCTAGCTGCCCGCCGACGCTCTCGCCTCGCTGATGACGTCGGCGATCCTTCTTGTACCGCCGGGATCCGCCCACTAGAATGACGTATTCATGCGCATCGATGTCTTGGGCAGTTTCGGTGGCGAGAGCCTCGATTGCCGGATGACCTGTTTGCGGATCAACGGCACGGTGGCTCTCGATGCGGGTTCTCTGTCGCAGGCTCTCTCGATCGAGGAGCAGGCGCAGGTGGAGTCCATTGTGTTGACCCATTCGCACATGGATCACACCAATTCGCTGCCCTTTTTCATCGAGAACGTGTATGGCCTGACCTCCCGGGCGATCGACATCTATGCCTCGTCGGCGACCATTTACGCGCTGCGTAAGTACCTGTTCAACAACGCCACTTGGCCGGACTTTTCCCGTCTGCCGAATCACCTGCTGCCGGCGGTGCGCTTCCATGAGCTGCGCGAGGAGGTGCCGGTGGTGCTCGACGGGGTGAGTTTCACTCCCTTCGCGGTGGATCATGTCGTGCCGACCTACGGCTTCATCATCGAGCAGAACGGCAAGGCGGTGATCTGGTCGAGCGATACCGGGCCGACGCGGCGCCTGTGGGAACTGGCAGACCAGACCCCCGGTCTCGAAGCGGTGTGTATCGAAACCAGCTTCGACAACTCCCTCCAAAAGGTGGCCGATGTCTCGTCCCACCTCACGCCGCAGACGCTGGAGCGGGAACTGGCCAAGATGCGCAAGAAGGTGCCGATCCTGCTGCACCATCTGAAGCCGCCTTGCCGGGAGCAGATTCGGCGCGAGGTGGAGGCCCTGGGCAATCCGGATATCGGCTACCTGGAGCAGGGCTTCACCTACGATTACTGATCGTTCTTTCGGCGCCCGCCGGCGTCGGTCAGTCGTGATACCGTCTGAGCTCGGACAACCTACTGATGAGCGTGTGTCCGCTCTCCACCAAAACGGTTCCAACATGACGATCCACGTTCCCTATCGACTCCCTCGGGAGAGGTTCTAGGCCCTCCATGCGCGTCGCCGTTCTCGGTTCCGGAAGCCGCGGCAACGCGCTGGTGATCGAGTGCGCCGATGAGTTGTTGTTGGTGGATGCCGGTTTCTCCTGCAAACAGATCGAATTGCGGCTCGAGAGCCTGGGCGTCGAAGCGGCGGATCTCTCCGCCGTGCTGGTGACCCACGAACACAGCGATCACACCCGCGGGGTGGACGTGCTGGCGCGGCGCTACGGCACGCCGGTCTACGCCACCGCCGGTACCCTCGACGGATGGCGGCACCTGTCCGATGAGGTGCGCCAGCGGGTGCGGCCGATCGCTTCCGGCCGGCCGGTGGAGGTGGGGGGCTTCGAGGTGGAGCCCTTCGCCGTCCCCCACGATGCCTGCGAGCCGGTAGGTCTGGTGATCCAAGCGGCCACCGGTGAGCGTCTCGGCCTGGCGGCGGATCTCGGAAGCCGCAGCCGCCTGGCCTGGGGTCGGTTGACGGATCTCGACGTACTGGTGATCGAAACCAACCACGATCTCGACATGCTGCGCAACGGCCCCTACCCGTGGGCGCTGAAACAGCGCGTCGCCGGCCGCCACGGCCATCTCTCGAACCGCGATGCGGCGGAGGGGTTGCCGGAGCTGGTGTGCGATCGGTTGCGCTGGGTCGTCCTCTACCATCTTTCCCAAACGAACAATCTGCCGGCCCTCGCCGCCTCCGAGGCGGGTGAGATGCTGGCGCGAGAAGGGGCCCATGCGCAGGTCGTGATGACCGAGCAGGACCACCCCACATCCTGGCTGGAGGTGTCTCCTTGAAGGCAAGAGTAACCGTCTATCCGCGACGCGAGATCCTGGACCCGCAGGGCAAAGCGATCCGCACCGCGTTGGCCGGCATCGGCTTCGACCAGGTCGAGGACGTGCGGGCCGGCAAGAGTTTTCAGGTCGCCCTCGCCGTCGACGATGAGGAGAAGGCCACCGCTCTCCTCGACGAGATGTGCCAGAAACTGTTGGCCAACACGGTGGTGGAGGACTATCGGATCGAGCTGCTGGAGGAAAGCCCGTGAGATGCGGAGTGGTGGTCTACCCGGGGTCGAATTGCGACCACGATGTGTACCACGTCTTGAAACACGTCCTCGCCCAGGAAACGTTTTTTCTGTGGCACGGCGACGATGACTTGAAGGGTTGCGATCTGATCGTTCTGCCCGGCGGCTTTTCCTATGGCGACTACCTACGCGGCGGTGCCCTGGCGGCGCTGTCGCCGGTGATGTCCGCGGTCAAGACCCACGCCGACCACGGTGGGCCGGTGTTGGGGATCTGCAACGGCTTCCAGATCCTGCTGGAGGCGGGAATGCTGCCCGGCGCCATGCGGCGCAATGAGGGGCTGCGGTTCATCTGCCGGGATGTTCACCTGCGGGTGGAGCGCGACGACCTGCCCTTCACCCGCGGTTACCGTAAGGGGCAGGTGCTGCGCATGCCCATCGCCCACGCCGAAGGCAACTACGAGAATTCCGACGAGGCCTTGGATGCCCTGGAGGCGACGGATCAGGTGGTGTTTCGCTACGTCACCGAAGCGGGACAGGTGGAGGGTGGCAACCCGAACGGTTCCGGCCACTCCATCGCCGGGGTGTGCAACGCCGCCGGCAACGTGCTCGGCATGATGCCCCATCCGGAGCGCTGCTCGGAGGAGATTCTCGGCAACACCGACGGCTTGGCGCTGTTTGCCGGCACCCTCGAATCGGTGATGGCGGGAGCCGCATCGTGAGCGCCACCAAAGCCGCGCTGGAGGAACCGAAGGTCGATCAGCAGCTCGCCGCGGAGCACGGCCTGACGGAGGAGGAGTTCGGCACCCTGTGTTCGATCCTCGGCCGCGAACCAAACTACACGGAGCTGGGTATCGCCTCGGCGCTGTGGTCCGAACACTGTTCCTACAAGTCGTCCCGCGCCTATCTGCGGAACTTCCCGACGGAAGGCCCCCACGTGCTCGAAGGCCCAGGCGAGAACGCCGGGGTAGTGGATTTGGGCGACGGTCTGGTGGCGGCGTTCAAGATGGAGAGCCACAACCACCCGAGCTACATCGAGCCCTACCAGGGGGCGGCGACCGGCGTCGGAGGCATCCTGCGGGACGTTTTCACCATGGGCGCCCGGCCGGTGGCCTGCATGGACTCGCTGCGCTTCGGCGAACTCGACGCGCCGCGCATGAAGTACCTGGTCGACGGCGTGGTGCGGGGCATCGGCGACTACGGCAACTGCGTGGGTATTCCCACCGTCGGCGGGGAAACGGGCTTCCACAAGTCCTACAACGGCAACATCCTGGTCAACGCCTTCGCCGTCGGCATCGCCCGGCGGGACCGCATCTTCACCGCCAAGGCGAGCGGCCTCGGCAACCCCATCCTCTACGCCGGCAGCCGTACCGGGCGCGACGGCATCCACGGCGCCACCATGGCCTCAGAGTCCTTCGACGGCGAGAGCGAGGCCAAGCGGCCGACGGTGCAGGTGGGCGATCCCTTCACCGAGAAGGTGCTGCTCGAAGCCTGCCTGGAGGCCATGCGCACCGGCGCCATCGTCGCCATTCAGGACATGGGGGCGGCAGGGCTCACCAGCTCGGCTTTCGAAATGGCCGGCCGCGGCGAGGCCGGTATCCGTCTCGATCTCGACCGCGTGCCGCTGCGCGAGGCCCGTTTGACCCCCTACGAGATCATGCTTTCGGAGTCCCAGGAGCGGATGCTGGTGGTCGCCCAGCGCGGTCGCCAGGAAGAGGTGGAGCACGTGTTCCAGCGCTGGGGCCTCGATGTGGAGACCATCGGCGAGGTGACCGATACCGGTCGAGCGGTGCTGCGCATGGACGGCCGCGAAGTGGCGAACATGCCGGTCAAACCGCTGACCGAAGAAGCCCCCGTTTACCATCGTCCGGCGGAGGCGCCGAAGGACTTGGTGGAGCGGCGCCGGATGCCCGAGGTGCCGCTGCCGGAGGATCCCGGCCAGGCCCTGGCGGACCTCCTTGCCACCCCGGAGATGGCGAGCAAGGAGTGGATCTGGCGGCAGTACGACCACACCGTTCGCACCAATACCCTGATCGGCCCCGGCGGCGACGCGGCGGTGCTGCAGATCAAAGGCTCCACTTCCGGTTTGGCGATGACTTCCGACGTCAATCCCGTCTACTGCTGGCTCGATCCGCGCACCGGCGGTGCCCAGGCGGTGGCCGAAGCGGTGCGCAATCTGGCCTGCGTCGGCGCCGAGCCCTTGGGGCTCACGGACTGTCTGAACTTCGGCAACCCGGAGAACCCGGAGATCGCCTGGCAGTTCCGCGAGGCCGTCGAGGGGATGTCCGAAGCCTGCCGCGCCCTCACCGTGCCGGTGGTCTCCGGCAACGTCTCCTTCTACAACGAGACCGACGGGGTGTCCGTGCACCCGACGCCGACGGTGGCGATGGTGGGGGTGGTGCCGATGCTCGAACACGTGCCGGAGCCGGTGTTCGTCGAATCCGGACACCGCATCGTTCTGCTCGGTACGGACGACGAAGAGTTGGGTGGCTCGGCCTACTTGCGGCTGCTCCACGACATCGAGCAGGGCGCGCCGCCGGCGGTGGACCTGGAGGCGGAGGCGCGGCTGGCGGAACTGCTGCGGGTGCTGGCCTTCGGTGGCGTCATCAGTGCCGCCCACGACCTCTCCACCGGTGGCCTGGCGGTGGCCCTGGCGGAGGCCACTTTCGGGCGCGGCTTGGGCGTCCGGGTGGAGGTAGCGGAAGGCCCCCTGGGGCTGTTTTCGGAATCGCAGGGACGGGTGCTGGTCTCCTGCCGCCCGGATCGCCTGGAACGCCTGCTCGGCCGGGCCGAGGACATCGGCGTGCCGGCGCGGGAGATCGGCGAAGTGATCGGCGATGAGCTCGCGGTGACCTTCGACGGCGGAAGTTTCACGCGCTCCGTGGCGGACCTGAGGGAGATCTGGGCCACCGCCTTGCCCCGCGCGCTCGATCTCTAGGAGCCCTCGATCATGTGCGGCATATTCGGCATCGAAGGCGACGCGGACGCCAGCAACCTGACCTATTTGGGTCTCTACGCCCTCCAGCATCGGGGCCAGGAGTCCACCGGCATCGTCTCCTGGGACGGTTCCCACATGAATGTCGAGCGCGGCATGGGGGAGGTGGCGGACATCTTCAAAGAGCATGTCCTGGAGCGCCTGCCGGGACGCGCGGCGATCGGCCACACCCGCTACTCGACGGCCGGCACCAGCGTGGTGTCCAATGCGCAGCCGATCGTCGTCAAGACCTCGATGGGTCCCCTCGGTCTGGTGCACAACGGCAACCTCACCAACGCCGTGGAGATTCGCCACGAGCTGGAGGCCGCCGGTTCCATCTTCCAGACCACCAGCGACACGGAGGTCATTCTCCACCTGATGGCGCGCAATCCGCGGGAGCAGATCGTCGAGTCGTTGATGGAGGCCCTGTCGCGGGTGCGGGGCGCCTTTTCCCTCCTGCTGATCACCGAGCAGGGGATGATGGCGGCGCGCGATCCCTACGGCTTCCGGCCGTTGATGCTCGGCCGATACCAAGGGGGTGAGTATCAGGGCTGGCCGTGTTTTGCCTCCGAAAGCTGTGCCTTCGATCTGATGGAGGCCGAGGTGGTTCGAGAGCTCGCGCCGGGCGAAGTGGTCGTGGCGAACGAAGGACGGTTCGAGAGCTATTCGCTGCCGGCCGCCGATCCGCCGGCGCGGTGCATCTTCGAACAGGTGTATTTTGCCCGTCCAGACAGCTCGGTGTTCGGCGATGCCGTATCCGAAATGCGCCTCGGACTGGGCGCCACCCTGGCGCGGGAAGCGCCGGCCGATGCGGATGTGGTGGTGCCGGTGCCGGACAGCGGTCTGTTCGCGGCCTTGGGCTATAGCCGAGAGTCCGGTCTGCCGCTCGAATTCGGACTGATCCGCAATCACTACGTGGGACGCACTTTTATCGAGCCGAAGCAGTCCATCCGGCACTTCGGTGTCAAGGTCAAGCTCAATCCGGTGCGCTCGCTGATCGAAGGCCGCCGAGTGGTGCTGATCGACGACTCCATCGTGCGCGGCACCACTTCGCCAAAGATCGTCAAGATGGTGCGCGACGCCGGCGCGGCCGAGGTCCACGTCCGCATTTCGGCGCCGCCCACCCGCTTTCCCTGCCACTACGGCATCGCTATGCCCACCCGCGAAGAGCTGATCGCGTCGAGTCACGAGGTGGAGGAGATCCGCACCCTGATCGACGCCGACAGCCTGGCCTACCTGTCCCTCGACGGCATGCTGCGCTGTGCCGGCGGAGCGCCGGAGTCCTACTGCACTGCCTGCTGGAGCGGCGACTACCCGGTAGAAATCAGCGACGTCGACCGTCGGCAGGCGGTGCTGTTTCCCATCAGATCCGAAAGTGATGCGTAGCCGCTAGTCAGCGCCTTGCTGTTTTCCGATGTTTGAAGTCCGTTCCGCCGGTCCGCTGGTGCGCCTGGTGATGGCCCGGCAACTGCTCGGCCGGCGGTTGCACAAGGTCTCCGCCTACGTCTCCGGCCCGCTGCTAATCGATGCCGGTCCACCGACGATGGCGGGAGAGTTGGTGCGCTGGCTGCGCGAAGATCCTCGCGGCCGCCGGGTGCGCGCGGTGTTGATCACCCATCATCACGAGGACCACGTCGGTGGCTGCGCTCGCATCGCCCGGGAATTGAGCCTGCCGATCTACGCTCCGCCCGCCACCGTCGAACGAATGGCCGGCGGTCACCGCATTCCGTTCTACCGCTGGTTGATCTGGGGCAGTGTGCCGAGCACCGATGCCGGGCAATCGCTGGGCGAGGTGTTCGAGGGAGAAGGGCGCAGCCTGCGGGTGATTCCCACCCCCGGCCACGCCTTCGATCACGTTTGCTACTTCGACGAGGATGCGGGCACCTTGTTCTCCGGCGACCTCTTCGTCCACGAGCGCGTTCATTCGGCGCGCCGGATCGAGGATCCTTGGGAGCATCTGGCGAGCTTGAAGCGGGTGCGGGATCTGGCGCCGCGGCGCATGGCCTGTGCCCACGCCGGCTGGGTCGAGGAACCGGTCTCCGCCCTCGACCGTAAGATCGCCTACTGGCAACAACTTGCCGAGCGCGCCCGGGATCTGGCGGCAGAGGGGGAGTCGGTCGCCGCCATCCGCCGCCGGTTGCTCGGCCGGGAGGGCGTCCTCACCCTGTTCAGCCTGGGGGATTTCTCGAAGAAGCGGCTGATCGCCAAACTCCTCGCCGGGCCGTAGCTGGCCTGGTTCTAGACCCCCGGTAGCACCACCGGCGCGGCCCTCGAATGCGGTAGACGGGTGGAGGTTTCGCTGGCAAGGCCCAGGAAGAGCGACCACAGAGCGATCGCCGCGAAGAGCGCCGGCCGCCGGAGCCGTGGCGGAAGCCAGCGGGCGGCGAAGAGCAACAGGCCGCAGGCCAGGGCCGTGATGCCCCAGCCCTCCGCATGGAGGACGTCGCGCAGGGCCTCCGGAAGCAGGAAAAGGTAGAGCGGCAGGGCGAGGGCGGCGAGCGGAGCGAAAACCGGTCGTGGTCCGGTCGCCCGCCCAGTGGTGGCCTCGCCGGCCGCCAAGGCCACCAGGCCGTGGCAGGCGGTGGCGAAGGCGAGGACCGCCGGCCGGCTCCAGGGTCCCTCGCCGGTGCGCAGCAGCTCCAGAAAGGCCCCGGCGGAGAGGGATGCGACGAGCCCCAGGCCGGCGGCCAATCGCCAGCCCAAATCCTCCAGCTTGCGCCAGCCGACCAACAAAACCGAGTCCACCAGGATCAACACCGGCAGGGTGACGGCGAGGGAACGTACGATGAGGTCGCTGACGGAGCGGCTTCCCCAGCCGGCCCCGAGCAGGGTATCGGGGTGGGAGGAGAGCCACCAGCCGCCGGTGAGGAGCACCACGAAGAGCGACGGGAGAGCGAGGAGCGCCCAGCCGCGGCGGCGCGGCGTCGGCCGCGTCGCGAGCCTCCAGGGTAGGACGACGTGACTGCCGAACACCAGAAAGGCCAGCAGAAAGGTGACGGCGCCGATCATGGTGGCGCGCAGTCATTTCCCGCCGTGGGCGGCCAGGGTCGGCGCTCGACCCGCTGGGAAAGGACCTCCGGCAGCACATCACGAACGGTGCGGCCGTCCGGCGGCAGCGGCCAGTCCGGCAGCAACTCCGCCAGCGGTTCCAGCACGAAGCGTCGCTGCCGCAGGCGCGGGTGGGGAAGGGTCAGCTCCGGTCGGTCGCCGCAAGGATGCTCGCGGCGGCCGTAGAGCAGTAGGTCGATATCGAGGGTTCGAGGCGCGTCCTGTCGGTAGGGGTCGCCCTCGCGCCCGGCGGCCAGCTCGAAGGCCTTGGCGAGGGCGAGGAGTGCGTCCGGCGACAAGTCCGTTATGCCGGTGACGGCGGTGTTGTAGTAGTTCGGCTGCCGGTCGATCTCTTGCGGCGAAGCGGCCGGCTGGCGGCTCATCGGTGCCGAGCGGTAGAGGGAGGCGGTTTCGAGGGGTCCCAGGTGGCGGGTGAGGGCGCCGATCGCCTGCAGGAGCGTGTTCGCCGCGGACTGTCCGCCCCGGGGAAGGTTGGCCCCCAGCCCCAGGGCGAAGGTTTGCTGCCCCTTGGACGCTCGCCCGCTGCGAGGTGCCGGCGATCGATCCGGATCGGGTTCCCGCGGATCAGTCGTCGTCGCCCTCTTCCTCGTCCTCATCATCGAGGTCGTCGAGCTCCTCGGCGTCTACCCCGACTTCCTCCTCGCCCTCCTCGTCGTCGTCCTCCTCGTCGTCCTCGTCGTCGTCGTCGCCGGAGGCGCCTTCGCCGCGGGCTTTGTTGACGTCCAGCTCCAGCTCCTTGTCGCTATCGTCTTCTTCCTCGTCTTCGAGGGACTCTTCGGTCTCATCGGGTTCCGGAGGGGGTGCGGTTTTCTTTTTCGCCTTCTCCTTCTCGGCCTCGGGGACTTCGTTCTGATCGGTGCCGCACTTCGGGCAGATCAGCGTGCCCTTGCCCAGGTCATAGAACTTGGCGCCGCAACTCGAACAGATGTGCTTGGCTCCCAACTTGATGTCCGACATGATTCGCTCCCAAAGTTCCGGTCTACAGGGCCTGTTTGTATTGAAAGTGGCCGCGAAGCTAGCACCCGGTCGGCAGAGCTGTCAACCGCCTGAAAACAGCCATAGATCGGCCCTCCCCGGCCTCTCCGGAAATGCCGCGGGAGCCCGCCTTGTTATGGTGCACGCACGGGGATCTTCGAGTGCTCGGGACTCTCCCCGTCTCCACCCAGGGAACCCCTACTTCGGGAGATAGCATGCATACGATGGTTCGATCTCCGCTCTTCGTTCTCGTGGCGCTGGCGATCGCTCTTACCGTGCCGGCCGCGGTGTGGCCGGCGGACGCCGACCCGGCGGACACTTCCCTGTCCGGCTCCCAGCGCCTGGCGGCACTGATCGAGCGCATCAAGGCCGCTCAGGGCGATCTTCAAACCCTCGAAGCGCGCTTCACTCAGCACCAGGAGAGCGCTCTGTTGCTGGAACCGGAAGAGTCCGAAGGCACCTTCCTCTACGCCGCCCCGGATCGCGTGCGCTGGGAGTACACGGCGCCGACTCCCATCTCGGTGGTGATCGACGGCAAGGAGATGACCACCTGGTATCGCGATCTACAGCGCGCTGAGACCCTGGAGATTGGTCGCTACTCGAGCCAGGTCTTCAAGTACCTGGGCGCCAGCGGTTCGATGGAAACGTTGCTCGACTACTTCGACGTGCGGGTGAGCTTTCCAGCCTCCGAGGGAGAGCCCTACGAACTGCGGATGAAGCCGCGCTATGCGCGCATCGCCAAAAAGCTGGAGTCGATGACCCTGTGGGTGGATTCCGAGCGCTATCTGCCGGTGCGGCTGGAGCACGTGGGGGCCGACGGGGACTCGACCGAGTACCGCTTCGAAGACCTCAAGATCAACGCCGGAATTCCCGCGGAGAGCTTCGATCTAGAGCTGACGGACGAAGTCGAGGTTCGCCGAATGGGCTTGCCTAGAAGCGGGTAGGCCTCTTTCCCTTGCAGTTCGAAGTCCTCCACCGCGACGGTGCGGCCCGCTGCGGCCGCCTGGTCACCCCTCACGGGTCGATCGAGACCCCGGCGTTCATGCCGGTGGGCACCCTCGGTGCCGTTAAAGGCCTCGGCCCTTCCTCCCTCGAAGATCTGGGAGCCCAGGTGATGCTCTCGAACCTCTATCACCTCGAGGTGCGGCCGGGGGTGGAGGCGGTGCGTGAGTTGGGCGGCCTCCATCGCTTCACCGGCTGGTCCGGGCCGATCCTCACGGACAGCGGCGGCTTCCAGGTGTTCAGCCTGTCGGATCTGCGCACCGTTGACGACGACGGCGTGTCCTTTCGCAGCCACGTGGACGGCGACGCCATGCGATTCACGCCCGAGAAGGTAGTGAAGCTGCAGGCCCGTTTGGGCGTGGACATCGCCATGATGTTGGACGAGTGCCCGCCCTGGCCGGTGGACCAGGCGACGGCAGCGGCCTCCTGGCGGCGCACCCTGGACTGGGCGCGGCGGGCGAAGGAAGCGTTGCCGGCGGCGCGGCGCGAGGGACTCGATGGGCAGTGGCGGGGCGCCCTCTTCGGCATCGTCCAGGGCAGCGTCTTCCCGGCGCTGCGGGAGCGCGCCGGGCGCGAACTGGCGGAACTCGACCTCCAGGGCTACGCCATCGGCGGGGTGAGCGTTGGGGAGCCCGACGCGGACCGCCGCAAAGTGGTCGAAGTGACGGCCCCGGTGCTGCCGGAGGACCGGCCGCGGTATCTGATGGGCGTGGGGTATCCGGAGGATCTGCTTCACGCCGTCAGCCAGGGAGTGGACCTCTTTGACTGCGTGCTGCCGGCGCGCAATGCCCGCCACGGCAACCTGTTTACCCGGCAGGGCGTTGTCAAGCTCAAGAACGCGCGATTCGGGCGAGACGACCGGCCGGTGGACGAGCACTGCCGGTGCCCGACCTGTAGCACCGTCAGCCGAGCCTTCCTCCATCACCTGTTTCGCTGCCGGGAGTTCACCGCCGGGGTTTTGGCGACCCAGCACAATCTGTTTTTCTATCTCTCCCTGATGGCGGATCTGAGGGCCGCCATTGCGGCCGGGGAACTGGCCTCCTTCAGCGCCTCACGGGCCGGTACCGCTTGAGTTTTTTCGCCCTTCGCCGGACTTGCAATGCGCGATCCGGTCTTCTATTCTCCATGGTCTCGGTCGGGCCGCGCAGGCTGGTCCGTGCACGGCATGGCTGCGCGCGGGTCAACAGCGGGTTGCCTGACTCCAGTCAGTCCCCTCGAAAAACGTCACTACCTGGAACCGCGGACCCATGACTTCATCGCTCTTCGTGCTCGCTCAAGAGGCCCAGAGTCCCTTCATGGCCTTCATGCCGATGCTGCTGATCTTCGGCATCTTCTACCTCATTCTGTTCATGCCGATGCGCAAGAAGCAGAAAGCGCTGCAGGAACTGATCGCCAACCTGAAGAAGGGTGACAAGGTGTACACCAACGGCGGCATCTACGGCGAGGTGAGCGGCGACCAGGGTTCGACGCTGATTCTGAAGGTGGCGGACAACGTGAAAATTCGCGTCGCCCGCTCCGCCATCGCCGGCCTCGAAGGCCAAGAGGAAGGACAGAAGAAATGAACCGGAGCCTTTTGATTCGGGGTGGACTGATCTTGCTGGTCGTCGCCCTTGCTGTTTTTTCTGCTTTCCCCGTCGACGAGCGCATTCGCCTCGGCCTCGATCTGCAGGGCGGTATGTACCTGGTGCTCCAGGTGCAGACCGAAGATGCCGTCGGCTCGGAGATCGACAAGGACATAGAGCGTCTGGTCTCTCTGGCCGAGGATCGCGACCTGCCGGAACTGCAGGTCGCCAAGGTGGACGACCGCAACTTCCGGGTGAGCGGCGTGACCGCCGAGACGGTGGATACGCTGCGCGAGATCGTCGATGGCTTCCGCAACAGCGTCGGCGCCGCCGCCTGGGACTCGAGCCGCAGCGGTGGCGACCTGACCTTCACCATGACCAATGCCAACGTGCGCGACATCGAGCGCCTGTCCGTGCGTCAGGCCCTGGAGACGATCCGCAATCGGGTGGACGCCTTCGGTGTGACGGAGCCCACCATCACCCCGCTTGGCGATACGGACCGGCTGGTGGTGCAGCTTCCGGGCGTTGACGATCAAGACCGCGTGCGCGAGTTGATCAAGCGCACCGCCTTCCTGGAATTCCGCTTCACCGAGTTCCCGCGCCAAGGCGGCACCGGTGTCTCGAGCCGCGAGGCGGTGCTGCAAAACTACGGCGGTCAGATTCCTGCCGGCGTCGAAATCATGGAAGGTGCGGAGCGCGACGAACGGGGCCAGCCGCTGGAGTGGTTTGCCGTCGAATCGAAGAGCGTGGTGACCGGCCGCGATCTCAAGAACGCCCGGCCGACTCTCGGCCAGTATCAGGAGCCGGTGGTCAACTTCACCTTCAAGGCGGACGGCGCGGATCGCTTCGGCGAAGCCACCGGCGCCAACGTCGGGCGTGGTTTGGCGATCGTGCTCGACGGCAAGGTGGTGACGGCGCCGGTGATCAACAGCCGGATCAGCGACAGCGGCGTGATCGAGGGCAACTTCACCCAGCAGGAGGTCGAGGATCTGTCGATGGTGCTGCGCACCGGCGCTCTGCCGGCCGGCATCACCTACCTCGAGGAACGCACCGTCGGTCCGTCCCTCGGTCGCGATTCGATCAAGAAGGGCTTGCGGGCGGGTCTCGTCGGCGGCGCCCTGGTGATCCTGATCATGCTGGTGGTCTACCGCTTCACCGGCATCAACGCCATCGTCGTGCTGGTGCTCGATGTGATCCTGGTGTTCGGAGCCCTGGCCTATTTCGGTGCGACCCTGACCCTGCCGGGCATTGCCGGCATCATCCTGACCATCGGTATGGCGGTCGACGCGAACGTGCTGGTGTTCGAGCGCATCCGAGAAGAGCTGCGGGTGGGACGGACCATCCGGTCGGCCATCGACGCCGGTTTCGGTAAGGCCTTGTCGTCCATTCTGGACGCCAACATCACCACCCTGATCGCCTCACTGTTCCTGTTCCAGTTCGGAACCGGCCCGATTCGCGGCTTCGCCGTCACCCTGTCCATCGGTATCTTCGCTTCGGTGTTTACCGCGGTGATCGTCAGCCGGTGGATCTTCGATCTGATCTATTCACGTCGCAAGCGCGTCGAGCGGCTTTCGATTTAGTCCCTGCCCTGTCCCTTCGGCAAGGCTTGAGAAGGAGTTGTCATGGAGTTTTTCCGCGACACACGCATTGACTTCATGAAGTACCGGAAGGTGATGGTCGTCATCTCAGCCATCTTGGTGCTCACCGGCATCACCACGGTCTTCGTCCAGAAAAAACTCAACATCGGTATCGACTTCGCGGGCGGCACGCAGCTCACCCTCCAGTTCCAGGAGGAGCCGCAGGTGGACGTGATCCGTGAGGTGCTGGTCGGGGCGGGGATGGACGAAGCTCTAATCCAGCGCTTCGGGGACGAGGATGCGAACGAGGTGATCCTCAAAACGTCGACCCTCGAAGGCAGCGAGGAAGGGCGCCGAGCCCAGATCGTCGAAGCCCTCGACCAGCAGTTCAATGACGGCCGTTCGGAAGACTCGGATCTGAACCGCGAAGGGGTGGAGGACTTGACCGCCGCCCTGCTAGAGGCCGACCCGACGTCCCTGGGGGGCGATCTCGCAGCGCAGCAGGCCTACACCCAGATGGCCGAGCGCATCATCGAACAGCGCCGCGAGCAAGGCATCTTCACCTCGTGGGGTCAGGTGGCCGCCATCGAAGACGTGCCGCCGGGGGTGGTCGATGCGCTGAAGGAGAAGGTCTACCTGGGCAGTTTCTCGATCCTCGGGGTCGAAAACGTCGGCCCACAGATCGGTGAAGAACTGCGCATCAAGGGCATTCTGGCGGTGGCGATGTCGCTGCTGGGCATGTTGGCCTACATCTGGGTGCGTTTCGAGCTTCGGTTCGGTATCGGGGCGCTGGTGGCGGTGGTGCACGACGTGCTGGTGTGCATTGGCATCTATGCCCTGGCCGGCTTCGAGTTCAACCTCACCACCATCGCGGGCTTCTTGACTCTGGTCGGCTATTCGGTCAACGACACGGTGGTGATCTTCGACCGGGTGCGCGAGAACATGCGGCGCGCCCGCCGCAAGCCGCTGGTCGATACGATGAACCAGAGCATCAACCAAACCCTGTCCCGCACGGTGCTCACCTCCGGTACCACCTTGTGCGTGGTCGGTTCGCTGCTTTTCCTGGGTGGTGACGTCCTGCGCGGCTTTGCCTTCGTCCTGACCATCGGCATCATCGTCGGCACCTACTCTTCGGTGTTCGTCGCCAGCCCCTTCGCCCTGCTGTGGGAGCAGTGGTTCGGCGCCGAGGCGAAGGCCCGAAAGGCGGCCCAGAACCCGGCCTGATCGCGGTTCCACAAGGCGGTCTGTGGATTGCGGGGTCGTGCCTCTCCGGCGCGGCCCCGTTGTGCGTTTGTGGTCACCGATGCCTCTTGACGGCTGTCCTATAATCGGTCCTCCCTCGCCGACGGTCTTTTCTTCGCGGGGACCGGCCCCAAGATGCCGTCTGTCCGATCATCCAAGCTCAAGCCCCCGGTGGCGAGTCCCAAAGTGCGGGACATCGAGCAGGTGATCGATCGCCTGAAAGAGCACGGACGGATGGTCGACGAGTCGCTTCTGCGCTCGGTCTACGAATTCACCGCCGAGAAGCACCTCGATCAAAAGCGCCGTTCCGGCGAGCCCTATGTCAGCCACCCGCTGACCGTCGCCTACCTGTTGGCGGACCTGAAGTTCGACCACGTCTGCGTGGCCGTCGGCCTGCTGCACGATGTGCTGGAAGACACCCTTGCCACCCGTGAGGAGCTGATCGAGCACTTCGGCGAAGAGATCACCGATATGGTCGATGGGGTGACCAAGATCGGGCGTCATGAATATGTGCGCCGCGATCAGGCGCAAGCGGAGACGTTCCGCAAGATGATCCTCGCCTCCGCCAAGGACATTCGGGTGGTGGTCGTCAAGCTGGCGGACCGTCTCCACAACATGGAGACCCTGCAGCACATGCCGAGCGATGCGCGGCGGCGCATCTCGCGCGAGACGTTGGAGATCTACGCGCCGATCGCCAACCGCCTGGGCATGAGCCGGGTGAAAGGCGACTTGGAGGATCTCGCCTTCTTCTACCTGTATCCCCATCAGTTCGCCGAGCTCTTTGCCAGCGTGGCGGAGAAGATGAAGGGGGCCAAGGGAACCGTCGAGCGCATCCGTCAGGACCTGGGCGGTCACCTGGAAACGGCCGGCATCGAGGCGGAGATCACCTTCCGGGTGAAGCGCTACTACTCGATCTACCACAAGCTTCGTCGGCAGGGGATCGACATCTCGCGGCTCTACGACTACCTGGCCTTCCGCATCATCACCCGAAACCTGCGCGACACCTACGCCGCACTGGGCGTGGTCCACCAGCACTGGCGGCCGATCCCCGGCCGCTTCAAGGACTACATCGCCATGCCCAAGCCGAATCTCTATCAGTCCCTCCATACCACCGTGGTGGCGGAGCGCGGGCAGCCTTTCGAGGTGCAGATCCGCACCCGTGAGATGGACCGCATCGCCGAGGAGGGCATCGCGGCCCACTGGCGCTACAAGGAGGGCAAGGCATCGCCGGCGGAGGATGCCAACATCCTTTGGCTGCGGCAGCTTTTGGACTGGCAGAAGGAAGTTGACGACCCGCGCACCTTCTTGACCACCTTGAAGATCGACCTCTATCCGGACGAGGTCTATGTGTTCAGTCCCAAGGGCGAGGTGTTCTCCTTTCCCCGCGGCGCCACGCCGCTGGATTTTGCCTACAAGGTGCACACGGATGTTGGCCACCACTGCTCCGGCGCGCGGGTGAACGGCAAGCTGGTGCCGCTCCGGGCGGAACTCCAGAACGGCGACATGGTCGAGATCATGACGGCGCCGAATCGCCAGCCGAGCCGCGACTGGTTGACCTTCGTGGCCACCTCGCGGGCCAAGAGCAAGATCCGCCAGTGGCTCAACACCCAGCAGAAGCAGCGCGCCATCGAGATCGGCCGGCGGCTACTGGAGAAAGAGCTGCGGCGCTACAAATACAGCCTCAAGCGGTTCTATGACCTCGACCGGTTCACCACGGTGCTGGAAGAAGACGGCATCAACGGCGAGGACGATCTGCTCTCCCGGCTGGGCTATGGCAAGCTTTCGGCCCGTCACATCATCGAGCGGGTGTTGCCGAACGAGCCCTCCGAAGAGAAGGCGCCGGAGCCGAGCCGCATCCGCAAGGTGGTCAACAAGATTCTGCCCTTCGGTCACGGGCCGATCGTGGTCAAGGGGCACGGCGACATGCTGGCCTTCCTCGCCCAGTGCTGCAATCCCCTACCGGGGGAAGACATCATCGGCTACATCACCCGCGGCCGCGGGGTGTCGGTCCATTCCCTGGCCTGCCCCAACGTGCGCAACCTGCTCTACAACCCGGAGCGGGAGATCGAGGTGGAGTGGGCCCGCCAAAAAGATGACCTCTACCGCATTTCTCTGACCATCGAAACGGAGGACCGGCCGGGCATTCTGGCGCGGCTGGCCGAGGTGATCGCCGATCAGGAGTCGAACATCGCCCATCTCCAGGCAGAGACCGAAGAAGCCAACCGCGGGCTGATCAGCGTGGTGGTGCAGGTGCGCGACAGCAAACATCTGGACAAGATCGTTCGCCGGGTGCGCGCCCTGGCCGGCGTGCGCAGCGTCGACCGCCGCATGTCCGGCCCGCGGGCGGGGGCACGGTGAGTTCAGTGCGGTAGTGCCTTGACGGTTATATGCCTTAGTCGTTATATTCAGTCCATGCAGACCGCGTTTGAGCTGTTGGCCGATCCCACTCGTCGACGTCTCCTCGACGAGCTTCTCGGGGGCGAGCTGTCCGTGGGAGACCTCGTGGATCGGCTGGGGATGAGCCAGCCGGCGGTTTCCAAGCAGCTCCGCGTGCTGCGCGAGACCGGCCTCGCCTCGGTGCGGGTGGATGCGCAGCGCCGGATCTACCGCTTGAACCCCGAAAGATTGCGCGAGGTCGACGACTGGTTGGCTCCCTACCGGGCCTTCTGGGAGGACCGTCTCGACGCCATGGAACGAACCCTCGACGCGATGGAGGATGGAAGATGAAAGCTACCTTCAGCAAGGCCGGCGCGAAGTACGAACTGGCCTTTGAGCGCCGCCTGGCGCATCCGGTGGAGAAGGTCTGGCGGGTTCTCACCGAACGCGAACTGTTGAATCGGTGGTTCCCGGCCGAGGTGGCCGGCGAGTGGAAGGTCGGCGCCAGGCTCCGCTTCGCCTTCCCTGGCGCCGAGGGTGAGGCGTTGCCGGAGGGGGAATTGCGAGGAGAGGTCTTGGCGGTGGATCCCCCGCACCTGCTGGAGTTCCGCTGGAGCGACAGCATCCTGCGCTGGGAACTCCGCGCCGACGGAGAGGGGTGCCGGTTGTCTTTTACCGAGTTCCTCGACGACCCGTCCAAGGGGGCGCGCAGCGCGGCCGGCTGGGAGATGTGCCTCGAAAACCTCGAACTGCTCGCCCAGGGCGGCATCCTCGCCAAGTTCGCCTGGGGGGTGTGGCGAGCGAAGTACAGCCGCTACGCGAAGGAGTTCGAGGCCGTTCACGGCCGACAGCAGGGTCCACCGGAGAACTTCTCGCCGGCGACCTAGCCTTCGTCTACGCCGCCTTTGCTGCACGCTTCGCCACTCGAGCGAGACGTTTTCCGGCCGCTCCCTCGTCGGGAGTCCGGGAACGTCTTGCTGGAGTGGGGAGTACTGCGGCGGGCACCGGTCCGGCGCCCTGGGGCTTGGCCTGCTAGCTCGCGGACGTGGTGTCCGGAGTCCAGTTGCGCGCCGGCGGCTTCTGGACGGCGCCGTTGCGGATGCAGCGGGTGCAAGCCCAGATACGCTGGGTCGAGCCGTCGATCAGTGCGCGGACCTTCTGCAGGTTTGCCTTGAAGGGGCGGTTAGTGACGTTGTGGGCGTGGCTGATGCTCCGCCCGAAAGTCGTTCCCTTACCGCACAATTCACATTTCGCCATGGTTTTCTAGCTCCTTCCTTCGCCTAAGGGCGGCGAACATATCAGAAGCGTCGCGCTGGGACAACCTCCATTCCGGCCTGCATCGCCTTGACAGTGAACCCCTTTGCTAAGATCGGTCGCTTCATCTGATATGCCAGGCAAGACGGTCGGGTCCGGCTGTTCATCAAGGCGCATACCTACGACACGCAGATGTCCGTTCCGAAGTTCAATCGCCGCCTGGACGAAGTGAGAGAAGAGGCCCAGCGGCGAGCCGACGCTCTCCAGCCGCGCGGCTGAAGCCACCCCTGTTTCGCCCGATCCTTCAGAGGGCCACCGCTACGCAAGGAATCCTATGCGTTTCGCTCTAGCACAGAATAGCGATATACTTCCGGGCTGAACCCAGGTGAAACCTAAGTTATTGCCATGAATGCATTCGCTTCTTGACTCCTTTGGTTCGTGCTGCTAGGCTGCGTCGGCACTTGAACTATCCGGCGGTAAATAGCCGTCATTACTGATTTTTTCATTACTGATTTCTTGAGGGGCTGGGCTGTCATGTTCTTTTCGAGAAACAAGGGGGTCGTAGGCCTCGATCTCGGCAGTTCCGCCGTCAAGTTGGCGGAAGTTCGCGAGAAGAAGCCTGGGGACTACCACCTACAGCACCTCGATGTGGAACCGCTTTCGCCGGAAGCGATCGTGGACGGTTCGATCATGGATTCGTCCCTGGTGGTCGACGCCATCCACAAACTCAATAGCGAGACCGGAGTCAAGACGGCGAATTATGCGACCTCGCTGTCCGGTCACTCGGTCATCATCAAAAAGATTCAGCTGCCCTCGATGCCGGCGGACGAGCTCGCCGAGTCCATCCAGTGGGAGGCCGAGCAGTACATCCCCTTCGACATCAATGACGTGCGCCTGGACTATGTCGTCCTCAACGAGGGCGAACCGGGTCACGACAATATGGAAGTGCTGCTGGTAGCGGTCAAGCGTGACAAAGTCAACGACTACACCTCCGTGATCAGCCAGACCGGCAAGTCGCCGGTGCTGGTCGATGTCGATGCCTTCGCCATCCAGAACGCATTCGAAGCCAACTACGATCTCGATCCGCTGAAGACCGTGGCCCTGATCAATATGGGCGCCGGCGTCACCAACATCAACGTCCTGGCCCGCGGGGCGACGGTTTTCTGGCGCGACATCTCCTTCGGTGGGAATCAGTTCACGGAGTCCCTGCAGCGCGAGTTCAACCTCTCCTTCGAACAGGCGGAACAGCTCAAGCGCGGCGAGTCCGTCGACCGCTACAGCCTGGCCGATGCGCGACCGGTGCTCGATGCCGTGTCGGCGGAGATGGCCTCGGAGATTCAAAAGACCTTCGACTTCTTCTCGGCCACGGCGTCCGAAGGCCCGGTGGACCAGCTCTACCTGTCCGGTGGCTGCGCCCTGACGCCTAACCTGGAGCAGGTTCTGAGGGAGCGCTTCGAAGTGTCCGTCGAACTGATGGATCCGCTGCGGCGGATCCACTATTCCGAGCGGGAGTTCAACTCGGAGTGGCTGCGCGGCATTGCTCCGATGTTGGCCGTGGTGATCGGTTTGGCGATTCGCAAGGCGGGGGATTAGACGACCGATGATCAAGATCAATCTACTCTCCGAGGGGCGCAAGCCGGTTGCGGCGCGCAAGGGTAGCCGCCTCGAGCCGGGGCCGAGCCAGCGGGAATGGGCGCCGATCGTGCTCGGGTTGGTGGTGGTCGCGGCGATTCTCGCATTCGCCCTGTGGTGGTGGGGCCTGCACTCGGAGATCAAGGAAAACGATCAGGCCTTGGCCCGGGCACGGGCCAAGGTGGCGGAACTCGAAGAGATCATTCAAGAGGTCGAGCAGTACAAGGCGCGGCAGGCGGAACTCGAACACAAGATTGCGGTGATCAAGGATCTGCGGCGCAACCAACAGGGTCCAGTGCAGGTGATGGACGCCATTTCGACCGCCTTGCCGGAACTCCTCTGGCTCGACAACCTCTCGATGAACAACCGTTCGGTGACCTTGACCGGCCGGGCTTTCAATCCGAACGCGGTGGCCAATTTCATCGAGAACCTCGACCGGGTACCCGCCTTCCAGGAACCGATCCTGCGCAACACGCAGCAGGTGGGGAACGTCTACAACTTCACCGTCGTCTTCAACTACAGCTATTTGCGGCCGGCCGAGGATTCGGAAGACGGCGAATCCACCGCCGTGGCGGCGGGCGGCTAGGGGGACGCAACGATGGCGCTCGAAACCGGCCTCGAAGGCAAGCCCTGGTACTTCGGATTGATCCTCGGATTGATCGTGGCGGCGCTGTTGCTGGGTGTGGGGTACAAGCTCCAGATCGAAGACAAGCAGGCGCGCATCGAGGCGCAGAAGGGTGAACTGCAGGCCCTCGAGGTCAAGATCCAGCAGGGCCTGGCGGCACAGCGCGAGTTGCCTCAGTTCCGCGAGGCGGTGCGTGAGCTCGAACTGGAGCTGGACAAGCTGCTCCGCATCTTGCCGGCGCGCCGCAACACTCCGGAACTGTTGCGCCGGATCCGCGCCCTCGCGGAGCAAGGCGACTTCGGCTTCCGCCGCTTCACGCCCGGCGCCTTCGTCGACAAAGAGTTCTACAGCGAATGGCCGATCAGCATCGATCTGGCCGGCGACTACCACAACCTCGCGCTGCTCTTTGACCGGGTGAGCCGCTTCTCGCGGATCATCAACGTCGAGAATCTGACGGTCGTTGCGACTCCGGCGGACGGAGGGCAGACGATCTCGGCCTCCTTTGTCGCCAAGACGTTCATCTACAAAGAGCCGCCGCCGGAAACCCTTACCGAGGAGCCAGTCAATTGATCGGTCTACGGCAAGGTAGGTCCGCCGCAATGCCTCGGCGTCAGAGCTTTCTGCGCCCTGGACTCGCCTGGCTGTTCGGCTTTGCGCTGCTGCTGTTGCCGGCGGTCGACGGTGGGTTGGCGGCGCAGGATGTGCGGGACGAGGCCGTTGGGCAGGAGCAAGAGGAAGAGCCCGCCGAGCAGGAGGGTCTCGAACTGGATGGCGAAGGGGCTCGCGAGCCAGACCTCGATGCCATCAACGCGATCCTCGAGGAGGATCAGGAAGTCTTCGAAGGACGGGGTTTTACCTACGACCCTCGGGGACGGCGGGATCCGTTCAAATCTCTGCTCGCGGCCCGGGACCAACCGGAGCTACGGGGTGCCCGGCCGGATGGAGTCCCCGGTCTGCTGATCGACGAGCTGGATTTGACCGGAGTGTTTCGAACGGGAGGAAGGTGGGTCGCTCAGGTTCAGGCGGCCGACAAGGACAGGGGCTATCTGCTTTACGAAGGGGATCAGCTCTACGACGGCGATGTCGTGTCGATCGATCGAGACGAAGTCGTGTTCCGGCAGATTGTGCGGGATCAAACCGCGTTGAAACCCTTTCGGGAAGTGGCGAAGAAGCTCAATCCTTAGCCGAGTTCCGAATCGGGCTCTTTAGAGACCCGTTGGGAGGCGAGAGCCATGGGAGAAGTGGTGAACCGAATCAAGAGGCGTAGAGCGCAGATCTGGCTGGCGGTGGCGGCCTCCTCGTTGGTCTTGCTATGGGCTGGCTGTGCATCCACGGCAGCTCCCAGGTCGACGACGGACGAGGGCCTGATCCCCGCCGCGGCGCCGGAGGGCGTCGGGATGGCCGAGGGCAGCGCCGGCCAAACGTCCGATGCGGCGCTCGCGATGGTGCGATCGGTGGAGTTGATGGAGGGGGCGCCGGATGCCGCCCTGCGGGTCACCTCCGACGCTCCCCTCACCTGGACCGGCTATCGCGACGAGGAGGGCCGCTTGATTGTCGAGCTGCCCAACAGCCGCCTCGCTCCGGGCGTACCCGACGAACTCGCCGGTGCCGGTTTCGTCCGCGGCGTGGTGATCGGCGAAGAGATGCAGGCTGGCCAGCCGATGACCCGCATCGCCGTCGAGTCGGCGGTGACCTTCGAGCACTCGATGGCCGGGGCCGGCGAATCCCTGGAGATCTTTCTGACGCCGACCGACGCGGTGGTCGATGGGGCGCCGGCCGCCGGCGCCGAAGAAGAGCCCGCCACCCAACTCGCCTATGAACCTCTGCCGGCGTCCGAAGTGGTGGTCGAGGCGGTGACCGAAGAGCCGGCGGTGGAAGCGGAGCCGATGCCGCCGGAAGCGCCGGCCGAGGTGGCCTATGTCGGCACCGCCGACGAACCCCTCCACGCACCGCCGCCGAGCGGTCCCCTGGCGACCCGCCTCGAAGGGGTCGAGGTACTGCCGTCGGCCCGCGGCACGGCCGTTCGCATCGCCGGCGACGGCGAGTTCAGCTACTCCACCTTCGCCCTCGACGAGCCGTACCGCTTCGTGGTCGATCTCGAGGGGGTGATCAACGAGAGCACCGCCTCGGCCCTGATGGTCGACGGCGTCGACGTGGCGCGCGTTCGGATGGCCCAGTTCCGGCCCTATCCGGAACCGGTGACCCGGGTGGTCTTCGACCTCGAAGACCGGCTGGCGCCGCAGGTGGAGCGCACCGGCGAAGGCTTGGTGGTGCGCTTTGGACCGGCCGCCGCGCCGACGGAAGCGGTGGCGGATCTCGCCGGAGTCGGCGCCGAGAACAACATTCCGACCCAGGCGGCCCAGGGCGGTAGCGAGGTCGATGCCTACGACACCGCCGCCGAGGTTGCCTACGACGAAGCCGACACCTACAGCTTCAGCGAGGAGCAGGAGCCGGTGGTGGAGGCCGCGGTCGCCGACGACGAGTTGGAGAGCTACGACGTGGAGGTGGCCAGCATCGACGACGGCGAGACGATGCAGGAGCCGGTCGTGGTCGTGACCCCCGAACCGGAGGAGCCGTCTGCCGCGCCAGTACAGGTCCCCGTACAGGTCGAGGTGAGTCAGCCGGCGAGCAGCACCAGCGATCTGGATCTCTTCCGCCGCGCCGAGATCAAGCTGGAAGAACCCTCGGACCCGGCTTCCGGGACCCAGAGTTTCACCGCCCAGTCCATCGGCGGCCAGGAGCGCGAGTACGTTGGCGACCCGATCTCCTTCAGCTTGCGGGATTCGGATTTGGTGGAGACCCTGCGCGCCTTCGCGGTGCTCTCGGGCCTCAACCTGGTGATCCAGCCAGGGGTCACCGGCAGTGTCACCGTCGAGCTGATGGACGTGCCCTGGGACCAGGCCTTCGAGCAGATCCTCAAAATGAACGGCCTGGGTTACGAGCTGGAAGGCAACGTCATGCGCATCGCGCCGGTGACCACACTGCGCGCCGAGGCCGAGGAGCGCCAGCGTTTGGAGGCCGCCCGAGCCCTGTCGGTGCCGCTGTTGACCATCATCAAGCGCTTGAGCTATGCCAACGCCGGCGCCGTTGCCGGTCTGTTGAGCAGCCAGGGCGGTGTGCTGAGCCAGCGCGGTAGCGTGATCGTCGATCAACGCACCAATACCCTGATCATCAAAGAACTGCCGTCGATCATGGACACGGTGATCGCGGTGATCGAAAGTGTCGACACCGCTGAACCGCAAGTGATGATCGAAGCGCGCATCATCGAAACCCGTAAGAGTTTCACCCAGAGTCTGGGCGTGGACTGGTCCTTCGGAGGTATTGCTTCGGCGGCAACCGGCAATCCCACCGGATTGGTCTTCCCGGGGTCGGTCGATAGCAGTGGCGGGGTCAACCTGGTCACCGGCGGCAACGCCGGTTTCTTGAACCTGGCCCTCGGCTCCCTCGCCGGCACCTTCAACATCAACGCCTCCCTGGTGGCGGCGGAGAACGAAGGTCTGATCAACGTACTGTCGGCGCCGAAGGTCTCGACCCTCAACAACGAGCAAGCGTCGATCCAGAGCGGTTTTCAGATCCCGATCCAGACGGTTTCCAACAACACCGTCAGCGTGCAGTTCATCGAAGCCACCCTCAAGTTGGAGGTCACCCCGCAGGTGACCGCCGAGGGAACGATTTTGATGGACATCAACATTCAAAAACGCAACCCTGAGTTTGCCTTGGCGGTACAGGGGGCCAACGCCGCTCCCATCGCAACCCAAGAGGCCCAGACCCGGGTGATCGTGCGCGATGGTGGGACCACGGTGATCGGCGGCATCTATGAAGTTTCCAGCAACGATGGCCAGGACCGGGTACCCGGCCTGGCGAATGTCCCGATCATCGGTCACCTGTTCAAGAATCGTCGTCGCGAAGACCAAAACAACGAACTCCTGATCTTCATCACGCCGCGCGTGATGCGACTCTAGAGGTGGTAGGAGCTAGGCCTATGAGAAAGACAATCTTCATCCTCCTCCTCTTCTCCGTCTTGCTGGCGGTTGGAGGTTGCGAGTCGCGAACGGATCAAAGCGAGGGCGGCGTAGTCCTGTCCGTCTCGGACTTCGACGGTCTTCCGCTGCAGATCAGCGTCAATGCGCAGGGCAATGCGCCGGTTCAGGTCGACCAGCTCACCCTTCAGAATCTGCCGGCGAACCCGAACCTCACCACCTCGCCGCTGATGAACATCGAGTTGCGCTCCTACGAAGTGGTCTACACCCGCACGGACAACGGCACTCGAGTGCCGGCTCCGCTGGTGGCGAGTATCTTCGGGGTCGTGCCGATCAACGGCACCGCCGACTATGTGAATCTGGCGGTAATGTCCGGCGAGCAGTTCAGTGCGCCGCCGCTTTCGGACTTGCTGTTCGCCAACGGTGGATTCGACACGGAGACCGGTAACCGCTCCGTTCGGCTGAATCTGCAGCTCCGCTTCTTCGGCCGCACCTTGACCGGTAACGAGGTCGTTACCGCACCCAGTCGCTTCGATATCGTTTTCGTACCCTAGAGATGAGGGCCATCATGAATCCGCGCGCTGTCACCCCTCTGCTTCGAATCGTCGCCCTGGCGATGCTCGCTGTGGGTCTCCTGATTCTGCCCGGCTGTTCGAGCGATTCGCCCAGTGAGCCCGCTCCGAGCGGCGGAACGCCGCCGGCCAACCCGGGGGGCGGGACCAACTTCTCCATCACCGTCACCGCGAGTCCGGCGACCCTGCCGGCGGGCAGCTCGGATCCGGCCTTGATCACCGTCCGGGTGCGTCAGGCCGACGGTTCGGCGCCAGCCGGCGGCACGACCCTCGTGGTCACTACCACCCTCGGCTTCCTCGGAACGCCCGGTGGTCCGAACAACGTTCCGCTGGTTCTGAACGGCGGCGTTGCCAACGTGCAGCTATTCCCGCCGGTGACCACTGCCGGAACGGCGGTTGTGCAGGCGCGGCTCCAAAACAGCGTCGGTCAGGCCCAGGTCGTGATTCGGGAGCAGGATGAGTTCTTCATCGGCTTTGTCAGTCCGGCGGTGGGGAACCCCGCCGGTGGCGATACGGTGACGATCAACGGCGGTGGTTTCATCGCGCCGGTGCGGGTCACCTTCGGCGGCGTCAATGCGCAGGTTCTGTCGGTGAGCGGTACCCGCATCCGGGTGCGAACCCCAACATCGTCGAGTCCGAGCAACCAGCAGAATCTCGTCAACGTGACGGTGACCAACAATGTCAACGGTCCGGACCAGGCGACGGACACCATCTCCGGTGGCTTCACCTACTCACCGGGCGGTGGCGAGACGGAGATTCCGACCGCCTTCTCGGTGACTCCGGCGACCGGTCCGAACGAAGGCGGTACCCTTCTGACCATCGTCGGCTCCGGATTCGAAGCGCCGTTGCAGGTGCTGTTCGGTCAGGGCACGGACCCCGGCACCTTCCAGGGCCAGGAGGGCGAGATTCGTTCCATCACCCCCACCCGCCTGGAGGTGCTCACCCCGGCGGCGACGGGTTTCGGACAGAACAATCAAAACGCGAGCGTTGACATCTTGTTCCGCAACCTCGACACGGGGCTGGCCTCGATTGCCACTTCGGTCTTCCGCTACGGTTCCGAAGTCCTCATCACCTCCATGGGGCCGGGCACGTCGCCCTACTTTGGCGGCGTGTTGGTGACCATCTTCGGTCAGGGTTTCGATGCGCCGGTGGCGGTCGAGCTGGCAAACTTCGCTCAGAGCGTTCGGTCTGTCACCGGTACGGAGATCGTTGTCGAGACGGTACCGATCGTGACCGATTCCTGCGATGACGTGTCCGGCGGAGTCGAGGTGGTCAACATCGAGACCGGCGACAGTGCAACTTCCGGCATCACCTTCACCTATCTCGTGGAATTGTTCGGACCTTTGGTTTCGAGCCTCAGCCCGACCTCCGGCCCGCAGGCTGGCGGAACGACGGTGACGGTGCGGGGTTCGAACCTGCGCGATGCCTTCGTCACCTTCGACGGTCGGCCGGCGGCGATCACCTCCGTCAGTAGCGACTTCAGCACGCTGGTCATTCGCACGCCGTTCCTGCCGGAAGAGTCGTTCTTGGTCGCCGCTTGCGACGACAACAACGACGGCACCGAAGGTGAGCGGTTCGTGCCGACGGCGGTGAACATGACGGTCGTCAACCGGGCAACCACCTGTGATTTCGACTTCCCGGATGCCTTCGTCTATGCGCCGTCGAACTCGACCTGCCGTGGGGATACGGCACCTCCGCCGCCTCCGCCACCGCCAGGGAGCTAGCAGGCTGCTGAAGAGGGCTTGGCCCATTCTTTCAGCAGGCCAGCTAGCTTGTAGTCTCTAGGGGGCTGGGCGCCCGCCCACGGTCCGTCCCTCGCTCTTCGGGCTCACCCCAGCTTCGCTGCCGCCACGCCCTTCGGGCGCGCAGCTAGGAGCTGGGAGCTGAAATTCGGATCAAACTTTGGGGCGATCGGCCTGGACGGTCGATCGCCCTTCTCCGTATACTGATTTGCCATGACTCACAAACGCCTACTCGGAATCATTGCCTGCCTGCTCGGGATCCTGCTGACCGCCAGTGCCTGCGACAAGGCGTCGCCGGTGGCGCCGGCCGGGACGACCTTGAGTATCACCGTCACCCAAAGCCGGATCAGCATCAACGGCGAGACCATCGTGCGGGTGACAGCACTCAGAATGAACGGCACCCCGGTCAATCCGGGAACCCAGATTCGCATGTCCACCACCCTGGGCACGATCGATCCAATCGTCGAAACGGACGCCAACGGAGTCGCCACGGCCTCCCTACAGGGCGACGGACGCATTGGCACGGCGACGGTGACCGCCACCGTCGGCGCGGGCGAGGGCGCCACCGTCGACGTTGAGATCGGCGAGACGGCTGGCGCCATCACCCTGCAGGCGACGCCTTCTTCGATCCCCGAAACGGGCGGGCGGGTCAGCCTGTTGGCGCTGGTGCGAAATGCCGAGGGGCAGCCGCTGCGAAACGGCGAAGATCTGGTCAACTTCCAGGCGGACCTGGGAACCCTGGCGTCCGGGGGAAGCTTTCAGGACACGGACGGCCAGGGTCGTGCCCGGGACACGCTGAACGTATCCGATTTCGAAATCAGTACTCTGGCCGGCGATTCTTTTGCGGTGCAGGCCCTGGCCGGCGGTGCGGCCTCCGCGGCCACCGTGACCATCCAGATCCAACGGCCGCCGGATGCGGACTTCACTTCTGTGGTGAGTGGTTTGACGGTGGCCTTCACGGATCTGTCCACTAATAATCCCACCCGTTGGCGATGGGATTTTGGCGACGGCAATACCAGCACGCTGCAGAACCCGACCAACACCTACAGTGCTCCGGGCGAGTACCTGGTGACGCTGACCGCCGGCAACGCCATCGGCGAGGACCAGATCACCAAGGCCGTTCTAATCTCCAACTGACCGCGGTCGCCTTGGTGCAAGGGAAGGGCGGACCTCCCGCGAGGGAGTCCGCCCTTTTTCGTGCCGTGGGCAGAGGGTAGAATCGGCGGGATCCGCTGCGATGGCGTTGTCGGTGCGGACCCGGGCTCGAGGCCGGCTATACTGAGCAGCACGCGGTCGATGATTGAAGTCCTTCGGGAGCGCGATGAATCGGTCGATGCGGAGCGATCCGCATCGGGCGGAAGTGCGCGATTCCCGGCCGGGGTTGAGGGTCGTTGAGGCCGATTCGGGGAACGCGGGGCATGCGAGGTGCGCGTCATGGATGAAACAGACAACACGCCGGACCACTTGCGGGAGCTGCGAGCCCGTTGGCAGGCGGAACGATCGTCGCGTATCTTGCTGCAACTCGCCGACGAATACCGGCGTGAGGGGCGGACGGAAGAGGCGATGGAGGTACTGCGAGAAGGTCTGGCGGTTCATCCCAACCACCTTTCGGCGCAGGTCGCGTTGGGGCGAACTCTGCTCGATCTCGAGCAGCCGCAGGAAGCCTCCGAGGCCTTCGAAGCCATTCTCGAGCGTGACCCTACCCATCTGGTGGCCAACAAGCTGCTGGTCGAGTCCCGGTTGCGCTGCGGCGATGCCGACGGGGCGACGGAGCGCCTGGCTCAGTACCGTCAATTGAACGGTGGCGATCCGGAGATTCCGGACCTCGAACGCCGGATCGAGACGGCGCGCAGCGACGCCACTCTCTCCGCCTCTTCTTTTGACCAAGAACCGTTCCCGGATCTTTTCTCCGGCCGGGACCGCTCGGCCTATGATGCAGCCTTGGGTCGAGACGGACTGTTCGCGGTGCCGCCGTCGGTGGCCGAGCCGCCGCAGACCGTTTTCGAGGCGAGTCCGGTAGCCGCTCCACCGGCGATGCCAGACTCCCATGAGGTGTCGGATTCCGATGCGGAGGCCGAGCCGGCAGACCGTACCCCCGACGAGGCCAGCGCCGGCGCAGGAGAACCGGAGCCTACGGCCACCCTCGGCCAGCTTTTCTTGGAGCAAGGGCATCGCCGAGAGGCCACCACCATTTTCGAGCGCGTCCTGGAACGGGACCCGGAGAGCGAAGCGGCTCGATCGGGACTGGTCGAGGCCGCTCACGGGTCCGACGGCGAGCCCGGACCGGATTTCGCGCGAGCGGCGGATTTCCTTGCCGATGGTGCCACCGGCGAATCCTCCGGTGAGCGGCGGATTCGGCTGTTGAAGAGCTATCTGCAGCGCATTCGACGAGGGGGGCAGTCCGATGTTTCTTGAGAAATTGAGCCAGATCAGCGGTCGCATCGATGGCGCTCTCGCGCTGTCGTTGATCGACAAAGACGGCATTGCCGTGGAATCCGTCAGCGCCGACGCGGAACTCGACATCGAGCTTCTGGCGGCGGAACTGATCACCCAAGCTCGCAATATCTCGGATCATCATCGGGAACTCGCGGTGGGCGACGTGAACCAACTCTCCGTGTCGACGGACGAACTCACTCTGATCGTCAGCACTGTGGCGCCGGGGTACTATCTCCTGCTGGTGTTGAGCCCGCGCGGCAACTACGGCCGCGCTCGTTTCGAACTGCGCCGAGCGCGGCTTCTGCTAGAAAAGGATCTTTTTCTCTAGTCCTCGCCCGTTCCCGGGTGCTGAATTTCAAAGAGTGCAAAGGGGCATGATGTGCTGACCTTCGAGCAGATCAAAGAGTTGATCAACCTGGTGGACGAGCGAGATCTCGGTGGTCTCGAGATCGAGCGCTCCGGTTTTCGGCTGAAGGTCGAGGCCAAGGGCGAGGCGGCGCCGATCGTCGCGGCGCCGGTGGCCGCCGCGGTCGCTCCCGCTCCCGCGGCGGCACCAGCACCGGCGGCGGCTGCACCGGCCGCGGCGACTTCGGCTGAGGCCGACTCCGAAGAGGATCTGATGGAGGACGGCCACGTCATCACCTCACCCATTGTCGGGACCTTCTACAGCGCTCCGTCGCCGGATGCCGATCCCTTCGTCGAAGTGGGCAGCCGGGTGAAAAAGGGGCAGGTGCTCTGCATCGTCGAAGCCATGAAGATCATGAACGAGATCGAGGCCGATGCCTCCGGAGTCGTCCGTCGGATCCTGCCGGAGGACGGTCAGGCGGTGGAGTACGGCGAGCCGCTCTTCGTGCTCGAGGCAAGCTAGCTCCTCCCTGCTCTCCATGTTCAACAAAATCCTCATCGCCAATCGCGGCGAAATTGCGCTGCGCATCATCCAGGCGTGCCGTGAGCTCGGTATTGCGACGGTCGCCGTCCACAGCACCGCCGACAGCGACAGCCTGCACGTGACCTACGCGGACGAAGGCATCTGCATCGGACCGCCGGCTCCGGCGGGCAGCTACCTGAATGTCTCGCGCATCATCTCGGCGGCGGAGATCACCGGTGCCGATGCGATCCATCCGGGCTACGGCTTCCTGGCCGAGAACGCCGCCTTTGCCGAGGTGCTCGGGGAGTGCGGCCTGGCCTGGATCGGACCGCCGCCGAACACCATTCGTCTGATGGGCGACAAGGCCCAGGCGCGAAAGTCCGCGGCGGCCGCCGGCGTGCCGGTGCTGCCGGGCAGCGAGGAACCCTTGGCCGATGCCGATGCGGCCGCCCGCCGGGCGGGTGAGGTGGGCTATCCGGTGATCCTCAAGGCATCGGCCGGCGGCGGCGGCCGGGGCATGCGCATCGTGCACCAGGAATCCGAGGTGCGCGGCCAGTTCGCGACGGCGAGCGAAGAGGCCGAGATCGCTTTTGGCAACGGCGCGATCTACCTGGAAAAGTATCTGGTCGAGCCGCGGCATATCGAGTTCCAGGTCTTCGGTGACTCCCACGGCAACGTCATCCACCTAGGGGAGCGCGAATGCTCCATTCAGCGGCGGCACCAGAAGCTGATCGAGGAAGCGCCCTCGCCGGCCCTCACGCCGGAACTGCGAGCCCGTATGGGCGAAGCGGCGGTGGCCCTGGCCCAGTCCGTAGGCTACGAGAACGCCGGGACTATCGAGTTCTTGCTCGATCAGGACGACTCCTTCTATTTCATGGAAATGAACACCCGCATCCAGGTGGAGCACCCGGTGACGGAGATGGTCACCGGGGTGGATCTGGTGCGGCTGCAGATCGAGGTGGCCGCCGGGGCGGAATTGACCATTCCGAGCGGCCGGGAGCCCAAGGGTCACGCCATCGAGTGCCGGATCAACGCCGAGGATCCGGAGCGCTTCACGCCGTCGCCGGGCCCCCTGAAGGTTTTCCACGTCCCCGGAGGACCGGGCACGCGGGTGGACACCCACGGCTATGAGGACTACGTGATCCCGCCCTACTACGACTCCCTGGTGGGAAAGCTGATCGTGCACGACCGCAGCCGGCCGGAGGCCATTCGCCGGATGCGACGGGCTCTGGAGTTCTTCGTCGTCGAGGGCATCAAGACCACCATTCCGCTCCACCTGCGCATTCTCGACGATCCCAACTTCCAGCAGGGCCAGGTCTCCACCCGCTTCATGGAGCGCTTTCTCGCGCCTTCCGGATCCGCCAAGTCGTGACCCCCTTGCGGCGCGACGACCTGCCCGCGGTGTACGCCATCGCGGACGTTCGGGCCCTCGCGCCGCTACCCCTGCCGGACGCTGTCGAAGCGATGGCCGATGCCGGCATCGAGTGGATTCAACTGCGCTGGAAAAATCCCGATGACCGGCGGTTCCTGCTCTGGGCCGAAGAGTGCCTGCTGCGCCTGGAGGGACACCGGACCCGTTTGTGGATCGATGACCGGGCCGATCTGGCGTGCCTCCTGCCGGTCGCCGGCGTGCACCTCGGCCAGAACGATCTGCCGGCGCCGGCGGTCCGCCGGCTGGTCGGGGAAGGGGTGTGGATCGGTTTGTCCACCCACTCCGAGTCCCAGGCCCGCGCCGCCGAGGCGGACCCCGCGGTGGACGTGGTTGCCGTCGGGCCGATCTTTCCGACCACCGGCAAGGCGAATCCCGACCCGGTGGTCGGCCTGGAGGCGCTGCGGCGAATTCGCGCTCTGGTCGAGAAGCCGCTGGTCGCCATCGGCGGCATCGATGCGTCCAACCTAGACCAGGTTCTCGCCGCCGGCGCCGACTCCGTGGCGATGCTCGGGGCCGCCTGCCGTCCACCCCTGGCCGCGTCCGCCGGTCGCCTGCGGGCGGCGGCCGAGAGGGCATTCAACCCCTATCCGGAGGTCCGACCATGAGCGACAGGACGCCCTCCCGCCCAAACTCCGGAGGCGAGCACTTCGGTAGCCGCTGGGGCTTGATCCTCGCCACCCTCGGCATGGCCGTCGGCACCGGCAACATCTGGCGCTTCCCGCGGGTAGTGGCGACCAACGACGGCGGCAGCTTCCTGGTGGCCTGGGTGGTCTTCTTGCTGCTGTGGTCGATCCCGCTGATGATGGTCGAGTTCTCTTTCGGCAAGACCGCCCGGCGCGGTACGGTCGGTGCCTTCCAGCGGCTTGCCGGTCCCGGGCGCGCCTGGATGGGGGGCTGGGTGGCGCTGTGCGCCACCGGCATTATGTTCTATTACTCGGTAGTCGCGGGCTGGTGCCTGCGATTCCTCACGGCCTCCTTGACCGGCGAACTGGCCGATGCCGAGCCCGGCGCCCTGTGGAATTCCTTCGCCGGCTCTTCCGGTGCGGCTTTCACCCACATCCTGGCCTTGGCCTTGGCTTTCTCGGTGGTGTGGTTCGGGGTGCGGGGTATCGAGCGCTTCGCCAGCGTCCTCATTCCGATCCTGGTGGTGCTAGTGCTCGCCTTGACGGTGCGGGCCGTGACCTTGCCCGGCGCCGAGCGCGGCCTGGAGTTTCTCTTCAAGCCCAACTGGTCCGCCTTGGCAGAGCCGCGCATCTGGCTCCAGGCGTTGACCCAGAACGCCTGGGACACCGGTGCCGGCTGGGGGTTGATTCTGACCTACGCCATCTACATGCGCCTGCGGGAAGACGTGCCGTTGAACGCCGCCCTCATCGGCTTCGGCAACAACTCCATGTCGCTCTTGGCGGGGATCATGGTGCTCTGCACGGTCTTCGCCGTCAACCCGCTGGCGCGGGAAGAGATCGTGGGCGCCGGCAACGAGGGTCTGACCTTCGAGTGGATGCCGCAGCTCTTCGCCCAGATGCCCGCCGGCTCCTTCTTCATGGTGCTGTTTTTCCTCGCCCTCTCCTTCGCCGCCTTGACCAGCCTGGTGTCGATGCTGGAGCTGGCGACGCGGGTGCTGATGGACTTCGGTTTCCGCCGCCGCCGAGCCCTCGCCTGGGTGGGAGCGGCGGGGGTGGTCTTCGGTCTGCCGTCGGCCCTCTCCATGGGCTGGTTCCGCAACCAGGATTGGGTTTGGGGCTTGGGGCTGATCCTCTCCGGCCTGTTCTTCGCCTTCGGCGCTCGTGCCTACGGTGTGGAGAAGATGCGCCGAGAGGTGATCAACGGCGACGGTGCGGATTTGCGGGTGGGCCGTTGGTGGAGCTTCGTGATCTCCGTTCTGGTACCTCTACAGGCGGTGGTGCTCCTGATCTGGTGGCTCTACCAGGCGGCGGAAGGCGATTGGCTCGATCCCTTTGGCAGCTTCAGCGTGGGCACCGTCGCCTGGCAGTGGGCCCTGGCGCTGGTGGCGTTGCTGGCGATGAACCGCTGGCTGGCCCGATCCGGAGATCGGACCGGAATCAAGGGATGAGACGCACAGCTAGCAGAGGGCTGAAAAACTGCGTCAGCACTCTGCAACCGAGCCCAGAGGGCTCGGCGGCGCCAGAGGCGCCGAGGACGGGGTGAGCCTGAAAGCACTGGTGTTTTCAGGTGAGGGGGCGCCGAGTCCCCTGGAAAAGGAAAGCTAGCAGGGCAGCTGAGATCATAGGCCGAAGGCCTTTCTCAGCAACCTGCTCACGGGAGAGGAGGTCGATGAACGGAGCGGCGCTGGTCACGATGATCTGTATCTGCGGTTTCGTCTGGGGAGGCTTCATCACCCTGCTGGTGCGCGCTCTACGCAGTGAGGGCCGCCGTAGGGGGTAGGGAAATCTTCGGCCGGGCTCGCCGAAACGAAACGCCATGCGTGTTTTTCTCACAGGCTTTATGGGGGCTGGGAAAACCTCCGTCGGCCGGCCGCTGGCGGATCGTTTGGGGGTGTCGTTCTTCGATCTCGACCAGGAAGTCGAGCGGCAGGCCGGTCGGTCTGTGCAGCGGATCTTCGACCAGGAGGGCGAAGACGGGTTTCGGCGGCTGGAACTCGCCGCCGTCGAGCAGCTCCTCGACGAACCGAAGCTGGTGCTGGCGACGGGCGGCGGTACCCTGACTCGAGAGCCCGCCCGCCGGCGGATCGAACAGGCCGGTTGGGTGGTGTGGCTGGATCCGCCGTTCACCACTCTGATGGAGCGGTTGAGCCAAACGAACTCGGAGGATCGCCCACTCTTTCAGGGCGAAGGTCCGGCGCGGCGACTTTATGAGTCGCGCTTGGAAGTCTATCGACGGTGTGACTTGCGTGTGGAGGTTCGCCCGACGGAGCAGCCGGAAGAGGTTGCGGCGCGGATCGAGCAGTGGGTGGCGCGGAGGGCGAGCGAGCAGTCATGAAGTACTTGATTCTTTCGGACATGCACGGCAACTGGGAGGCCCTGCGGGCGGTACTGGCGCATTCTCGGCGCAAGCGCGTCCACGCCGTCCTGATGCTGGGAGATGTCGTCGGCTACGGTGCCGCACCGAACCAGACGGTGGAGGGCGTTCTCGGCCTGTCGCCCAAGACCTGGGCCATCCGGGGAAACCACGACAAGGTGGTGGCCGGACTGCAGGAGGGCGGCAATTTCAACCTCGCCGCTCTCCAGGCGGCGCGCTGGACGACGGAGCGCCTCACCGCGCGGAATCTGCGCTACGTACGCGATCTGCCGGAAGGTCCGGTGCAGGTGACCGACGAGCTGGCGATCTGCCACGGCTCACCGCTCGACGAGGACGCCTACGTGCTGTCCGATTTCGACGCCTTCGAGGTCTTCTCGGGAACCTCTTCACCCATCACCTTCTTCGGTCATACCCATGTGACTTCGGCCTTCTGGACCACCCACTCAGGGGTGCAGGTCGAGGCTCTGCGGGGTACGACGGGCCGTCTGGAGCTGTCGCCCGATGCGCGCTATCTGATCAACCCCGGATCCATCGGCCAGCCCCGGGACCGCGACCCGCGGGCCGCCTACATGATCTACGACAGCGACCGTCGGGTGGTGCGCTGGTATCGGGTGCCTTACTCGGTGGAGGCGGCCCAGCGGCGCATCGTCAACGCCGGCCTGCCGCCGCTGTTGGCGGAGCGCCTCGCCTTAGGTATGTAGGGGAATTACTCCTCGATGCCGGCGAGCACCTGCGACTGGCGGAAGCGCTGGATCGAGGACAGCACACCACCAAAGAGAATCACGTACAGCCCGTACCAGACCAGGTTGATCAGCGGCTTCTCGGTGACGTCGAGGGCCAGCTTCGGGGCTTGACCGCCGGCGGAGGTGCCGGCGGCGCCGGCGAAGTCGAGCACCACGGCGCCGTCCGTCGGGTTGATGGCGGCCACCCGCACGGTGCCGCCGCCGGGCAACGGCACCGGCATTGCCTGGATGCGGCCGCTGCCGTCGAACTGATAGAGCGGCTGGACCGGGTTGCGCGCGCCGTCGGCGTCCTTCACGTCCAAGGCCGCTCCCACGGAAACCCGGCCGCCGGCCTGAAGCTGCGCCGGAATCGCGCCGGCTGGCAGGTCGAAGTCGATGAACTGCACTTCGAGGTCGCCGACGTCCAGGATCTGGCCGCGGGTCAGTTGGATGCGCTCCGGTGCGCCGGCCGGGCGCCCGGGGTCGAACTCGATGGGCGAGATGTAGATGTCCAGGGCGGCCATCTTCCGGATGTGCGGATTGACCATCAACTGCCGGGTGCGGTCATTGATGAACATCTTCGGGTAGGCCCAGTACTCGGAGCCGTTTTCGCGCACCACCCGGATTTCCATGCGCTCCTTCTCCTCGGCGGTGCGCGGGATCTGGCGGGTGAAGGTCAGCTCCATGCCGCTGTCGAGAAGGCGCGGTTCTTCCTGGGTCAAGGTCACCTTGACGCTGCGGTCGTAGGCCGAGGAGGCGAGGAATCCGATCAGCATCACCCCTACCCCGACGTGGGCCAAGTACCCGCCGCCGGCAAGAACGCCGACCGCCCGGGCGCGGTCGAGGGCCTTGACGAGATTGCTCCACAGTGCGACGACGGCGAGGAACACGAACGTTAGGTGGAAGGGGTCGTAGATTCCCCACAGACCCGCCGCCGCCGTCACCACCACACCGGCGACGGTCGGCCAGATCAATTTCTTGAGCAGCGCCCCGGACTCCTCCCCCCGCCAGGTCAGGTACGGCACCATCGCCAACAGGAACGCGATCATCATCGCCAACGGCTGATTGACGGTGTTGTAGAACTCCGGGCCCACCTGGCCGAGGTTTTCGAGCAGCCCCAGGTCGATCAGGAAACCGGTGATGATCGGCGCCGAGGTGCCGACGGTGATCACCACCGCGGAGGTCAGAATGGTCAAGGTGGAGAGCACCAGGAAGAATCCGCGGGAGAGCAGGGGATCTTCATTGGGCCGAGTTTCGACTTCCCGGAGGCGGGTGACGATCAGCCACGTCGGCAGGGCGAAAAAGAACACCATCAGCCCGATCAGCCAGCGGGAGATCCCCAGGTCCACGAAGCTGTGGACGGAGAAGTCCGCCAGCACCCCGGAACGGGTGAGGAAGGTGCCGTAGAGCACCGCCAGGTACCCGAACACCGCCAGGAAGTAGTTGGCCCGTCGATAGCGCTGGCGGGTGCGTTCCATGTACAGCCCATGGATCAATACCACCAGCAACAGCCACGGGATGAGGGAGGCGTTTTCCACCGGGTCCCAGCCCCAGTAGCCGCCCCAGCCGAGGGTGCGATAGGCCCAGTAGCCGCCCATCAGAATGGCCGCGCCGAGTACCAGAAAACCGGCCAGGGTCCAGGGGAAGGCGCGGGTAGCCCAGCTCTTGTATTCGCGGCGCCAGAGAGCGGCAACGGCGAACGAGAAGGGCACCGCCGTCAAGGCATAACCGATGAACATCACCGGTGGATGGATCACCATCCAGTCGTCCTGCAGCAGTGGGTTGAGGCCTTTGCCGTCGAGCGGTGCCTCGGCCAGCATCACGAAGGGGTTCTCGCGCACCAGGATGAACAGCAGGCCGATCTGGGTCAGGGTGTAGATGGTCATCGCCGGCGCTTCCAGGCGCTTGCCGGCGGTGCGCGCCACGGGAATGCCGAGGAGTGCGCCCCACAGCAGCCAAATCAGGAAGCTGCCCTTCTGGCCGGCCCAGAAGGCGGCGATCTGGAAGTGGCTGGCGAGGTCGAGGCCCGAGTACTGACTGACGTATTCGATCCTGAAATCACGCCGCCACAGGCAGAGCAACAGCACCGCCGAGGTGGCGACTACCGCAAAGGCGAAGAGGGTGTAGGAGCGCCGGGCGAAGGGGACCGCCGATTCGTCGCCGCGCAGCACCAGGGAGTAGCCCCAGATGCTGGTCAGGGCGAAGATCAGGGCGCACCAAAGCGGCACGGCGCCGGGCAGGTAAAGCTGGGAGAGTGCTTCCACTAGCCGTATTGTTTGGTTTCCGTCTCTTCACCTTCGAGGCCCTGGTACTTGCTCGGGCACTTCACCAGCAGCTTATCCGCCACCAGCTCTTCGGTCGCTTGGTCGTAGGTGCCGATGGCCACGATACTCACCGCGTCTTCGAAGTTTGCCGGCTTGAGCCCCGAGTAGCGCACCCGCAGGCGGTCGCCGGTTTCTTCGTCGAGCAGGGTGAAGCGCAGGCTTTCGTCCGCCAGATTGTAGTCGCTCGAACCCTGAGCCAGGGCCCCGGCCACCTGCACCGTGCGTTCGGCGGCCCGCGCTTGATCGTAGGACACGTAGGGCGTGAGAGTGTCGCGGAACGAGGTGAGGGAAAAGGCGGCGAAGGCGACGAGCAGCAAACCGCCCAGGAGGTAGGGGATTTTTTTGTTCATGGTTCGTCTCTCCGGTCGTCGACGGTCAGCGCCTGGACCTTGCGCTCGAGGCGCAAGATGTAGAGGAACAGCCCCGTCCAGATGACGAGGTTGACGGCGACGATGCCTACTTTGACTTCGAATTCCATGATCTCTATTCGGGCTCCGTGGGCTGATTCAACAGCATATGGCCATCGGCCCTCGCTTGTCCCTACCCTAAAGGGTGTTAGCGAAACGTTTTTTCGGGTCGTCCTCAGCCGACTTCCGCTCGCTCGAACCGCAGTCGGTCGCGGCGTTGATCTGCCAGGGTCAGGTGAACCTTGATGCGCTGAAGCCAAAAAAAGAGCGCCATGAATCCGATCCAACTCGCCAGCATCAACAGCAGCACCGACGCATCCATCTCGACCTCGCCGCGGGCGTTGACCACCGGCTCCGGATGCAGCGAGGTCATCAGACGCGGCACCACCCAGAAGAGGGTGGGAGCGACCACCAGGCCGAGCACCGCGTAGCCGGCGGCGAGCCGGCGACGGACCTCGTGATCCTCGACGGCGCTGCGCAGAGCCAAGTACGCGGCATAGAAGAGCAGCACCAAGGCGATGGTTCCCTGACGCGGATCCCAGTTCCAGAAGGCGCCCCACTCGATGCGCGACCAGATCGCACCGGTTACCGTCGCCAGCACGCAGAAGACGAAGCCGAGCTGGATGGCTGCCTCGGCGGCGGCGTCGAGGCGGGCGGTGCGGCGCACCAGGTAGGCGGCGCTCAAGATGCCGCCCAAGAAGAAGGCGAGAAAGGCCGTCCAGGCCATCGGGACGTGGAAGTACACGATGCGGCTCGATTCCCCCTCGCCCACGAAGCCCGACAGCGCCGGCGCCCAGAAGAATGCGGCCACCATAACGGTGGACATCCAAATCCAGAGCAACCAGGGAAGGGTCTTTCGCATCGGCTTTCGCTCCCCTATTTAGGGATTCCACAGCGGTGGAAATAGCATGAACCCGGCCACCACCACACTCCCATCGTACACGAGCAACTGGGTCAAAGACACCGCCACCGGCTCGCCGCCCACCGCTTCCCGGGTGAGGGCGACGGCGATGATGAGGAGCGGGATGAGGACTGGGAAGGCGAGCACCGCGAAGAGCGTGCCGCGGCCACGGGCCTGGGCGACCATCGCCGCTACTAGGGTCGATCCGGCGGCCAGGCCAAGGCCACCGGCCAGCAGCACCAAGATCAAACGTCCCGGCGAGACCACCGGAAGCTGCACCATGGTCAGAAAAAGCGGCACGGTGAGCGCTTCGAGGGCCAGGATCAGGGCGCAGCCGTAGAGCAACTTGCCGCAGAACAGGGCCGTCGGGCGAGCCGCCAGGCGCAACGCCGTGGCGGTGTGGGTTTCCTCTTCGGCCACGAACAGGCGAGGCAGGCCGGCGGTGGCCGCGAACAGGAGAATGATCCACAGCACCGCCGGCAACACCGCCACGCCCAGCGGGGACGTACCCAGCGGACCGAGGCTGAAGCTCACCACCACCAGGGTAGAGACGGCGAAGAGCCCGAGCGTGTTCAGGGCGATCCGGGTGCGAAACTCGCTCCGCCAGTCCTTGGCGAAGATCGCCGCTGCTTCACGCAGCCAGATGGACATGGTCCGTCACCGAGGGGAGTTCGAGGGCTCCGGGGTTGGCGACGACGGCCATTGCGCCGGGTCGCGCCAGATGTTCCTTGAGGAGGTCCAGGGCGTCCTGCCGGCCCGGCGCGTCAAGATTCTGGAAAGGTTCGTCGAGGAGCAGGAGAGTGGGTTGCGCTAGCAGGGCCCAGGCCCATCGCAGGCGCTGGGTCATCCCCGAGGAGAGGGCTCCGGCGGACCGGTGGAGCGGTAGCCCCACCCGGTCGAGAAGCGTCCGGCAGCGCTCCTTCGGCACCGCCCGCAGGCGGGCAAAGAGCTCGAGGTTCTCGAGCGCCGTCAAGGGCTCGTAGAACGCCAGATCCGGCGCCAGGTAACCCACCCGGCGGCGCCGTTCGGCGGCGGCGAGGACCCGACCTCCGTCCCGCCATTCGATCACACCGCGGTCCGCCGCCAACAGGCCCGCCAGGCAGCGCAGCAGGGTGCTCTTGCCGGAACCGTTGGTGCCGGTGACCAGCAGCACGCCCCCTCCTGCGACCCGGCCGGAGACGCCGGTGAGCACCGGCAGGCGGCCGAAACGTCGGTACACGCCTGCGAAGGACAGGGAGTTGCCATAGTCGGAGTTCATCAGGGCGCGATTATAGGAGGGTAGGGAAAATTGCTTCCAAGGCTCGCTCCGAGCCCGCAGGGCAAGGCGGCGGCAAGGCCGCCGAGGATGGGGTGAGCCCGAAAGGTACAGCTTTCGGGCGAGGGGGCGCCCAGCCCCCTGGTACTCATCAGCTAGCAGGTTGCTGAGACCGTGCGCCAAGCGCTTGCTCAGCAGCCTGCTAGCATCGCGCCATGTCGAAAAACGCCGGCCGTAGCTCGTTTGTCTTGCTCGTGGTCTCGCTTCTTGTCGCGACGTGGCTGCTCCTCGGGGGCTGCGCCTCGTCCACCGGCGGAGTAGAACCCGGTAGCACGCCGTCGCCGGCCAGCCCGGCCGCGTCGCCGACCGACGACTCCACCGCTCTGCCTTCGATGGAGCTGCGCAATCCCGAGGAGCGCGCCCTGCTTCTGCTGCTGGCCGATCGACGGATGCTCGAGAGCGTCACCCTGCAGCAGGCCAAGGAGGGCGATGCCTCGCTGCGCCGCATGCTGGCGGAGACCCTCGGTCAGGTGCGGGATCCGCGGGCTCGCCTGGACCTCCAGGAGCTGCTGTTCGATGACGATGTGATGGTGCGGCGGGCGGCGGCCTTCGCCCTGGGCGAGCTGGGGGTGGCGGAATCCCGAGGTCCACTGCTGCGCGCCGCCGCCGAGGCGGACTCCGAGACCGGCATTTTGGCGGTGGAGGCTCTGGGCAAGATCGGCACGCCGGTGCTGGAAGTGGCCGATGCCCTGGCCGACCTGCCGGACGAGGAGAGTTGGGGTCGTTTGCTGCCGCACCTCTTTCGCTTCGACGAGGAGGACACGGCGAACGTGGCGGCGGCAGCGGTCACCGGAACGGCAGGCGACCTCCGCCGGACGGCGGTCTACGCCCTGGCGCGCAATCCGCAACCGGCATCCCTCGGCCTGCTGCGTTCTCTGACCGGCGACGAGGATCCGCGGGCGCGGGCGTGGGTGGCTCGGGCCCTCGGTTTGATCGGCGACGGCTCGGATCTGGCGCGCTTGCGGCCGATGCTCGAAGGCACCGCCGACGGTCCGACCATTCAGGCCCTGGCGGCGGCCACACGCTTGGCCGGTAGCGGAGAAGCGGCGCCGCCGGAAGACTGGCTCCCCCATTTGCGGGAGCTGGTGGTCGATTCCCGGCCCCAGGTGCGCCTGGCGGCGATCAGCGCCAGCTATCTGTGGATGTTCGACGACCGGCTGGCGGCGGCCGTCGAGGGCGGCCTGGACGAGCCGCTGCTGCGCTCTTCGGCGTTGGTGGCGCTAGCCCGCGGCGGGGTTGAGGGCGCGGCGGATCGAGTGCGTCTCGAAGCGTCCCAGAAGGACGCCGTCCGGCGGGCTGCGGCGGCCCGCGCCGCGGCCTTCATCGGGGCACCGGCCCTGGTTGAGCGCTTGATGAGCGATCCGCGCGGCCCGGTGCGGGTGGCGGCCTTCGAGACCTTTCTCGCCACGGCACCGGAAGGGGAGATCGTCGAGCGGGTAACCGAGGTTCTGGCGCAGGACACCGATGCGGCGATGCGGGTGCTGGCCTTCGACTGGGCGGCAGCGCACCCGGTGGTCGACATCGATGTGCTCGGTGAGGCGGCGGTCTTCGCCGTGGCGGATCGCAACATCGAGTCCAGCTTGTCCGCCATCCGGGCGCTGGCGGCGCGCGCCGCGGGCACCCCCCTCGACCGCGGCACGGTGGTGGCGCTGCTCGAAAAGATGTCCCAGCTCGACGACTTCACCACCCGCCGCGCGGCGGCGGCCACGCTCCTCGACCTCGAGCGCGAAGCGCCGGCCATCGGCTCCGCCGAAGGGCTGGGCGACACGGTGGTGTATCGCGAAGTACTCCAGCGCACCCAGCGCGACCGCTTCGCCGAGATTCGGACCGATGCGGGAAACCTCACGGTGCGCCTGGAGTGCCCGCGGGCGCCGCGCACCTGCTTGAACTTTTTGAGCCTGGCGGCCCAGGGCTTCTACGACAATCTGACATTTCACCGGGTCGTGCCGGACTTTGTGGTGCAGGCCGGCGATCCGCGGGGCGACGGCTACGGCGGTCCGGGCTTCACCCTGCGTGACGAGATCAACACCCTGCGCTACGAGCGCGGTGTGCTCGGCATGGCGCTGGCCGGCGCCGACACCGGCGGCAGCCAGTGGTTCATCACCCTGTCGCCGCAGCCGCACCTCGACGGTGGCTACACCGCCTTCGGCCAGGTGGCCGGGGGCGACGAGGTTTTGGACCGCATTCTGCCGGGCACTCGCATTCGCTCCATCGTCGAAGTGGCATCGCCTTGATTCCTCGGGCCTTGATTCCTTCGCAGCAGAACATCGTCGGCTGGTTTTCGTATTTGAGAACCAATCGACTCTCCTGCGAACGCTATGGTGTTGCAACCTTCTTTTCCGCTCCCGCGTAGATAGCCATGCAGCGAGGTGCCGATCCACTCAGCGACGAAGAACTCGTCGTCGCGGTACTCGCGGGGGACCGCGAGAGTTACGGCATCCTGGTTGAGCGCTTTCAAGGGCGCCTGGTCAATTATCTGTACCGCTTGCTGCGGAACCTCGACGAGGCCCATGAACTGGCGCAGGACGTCTTTCTCAAGGTGTACCAGGCACTGGATCGGTTCGATTCGCGGTACCGCTTCTCGACCTGGCTGTTTCGGGTCGCGCAGAACGCCGCCATCGACCAGATCCGCCGGAGGCGGCTCAAACTGGTGCCGATCCATCGTCAGGATGACGGTGAGGAAGAAGGGCGAGACTGGGATCTCCCGAGCCCGGACCGCGACCCCTACGGGGAGCTGCGAAATCGAGAGCGGGGGGATGCCATCCAGCGGTCGATCGACGATCTGCCCTGGGAATATCGGGAGCTGATCGTCCTTCGCCACTACGGCGAACTCTCCTACGAGGAGATCGCGCGGGCGAAGGGGATGCCGTTGGGGACGGTCAAGAACAAGCTGTTTCGGGGCCGTCAGATGTTGAAGGAGAAGCTGGCCGAGTACGTTGGGGACTGAATGTGTGGCCGGCTCGATGGAGGAACTTTGCGCATGAACTCGAAGCACGACGATCACGGTGAAACGGCGACCGGACCCCGACTGGACTGTTCGGAGGTTCGGGACTGGCTCGATCTCATCGTCGATGGCGAGGCCCTCGATGCGGAGGCCTTGCAGCTATCCGCGGCGGTCGATCGCGCCGCCCTTCGCGGGCATCTCGCCGGCTGCCCGGAATGCCGGACCGAACGTCGGGCCCTAGAAGAGTTGACGGCGACGCTCAACGCCAGTCGGGTACCGGTGAACCGGGACTTCCAAACCGCCGTCATGTCGAGCCTGCCGGCCGCCGGCTGGGAGGGCGCCAGCCCCCGCACCTGGGCCTGGCCGATGGCGCTGCTCGTGCTGCTGGCCGTCAGCACCGCCTCGCTGCTGGGATTCAGCTCCGCTCGTCTTCATCCGGAGGCGCCGTTCCTCGGGGCGCTGGCCGCCATCGGGGATTTGGCCAGTACCTCGTTGCTGGCCGGTGCCGGTTTGCTCTCCGCTTCCTGGCAGGGATTGGGCTTGGCGATCGGCGAAATGCTGACCGCTTCGCGCGGCAACCTGGTGGCCTTCGTCGCCCTGGTGATCGCCATCAACGGCTGGCTGTACCTGCTGCTCCGTCGCCGCGCTGTCGAGGCGAAGGGGCGTGAGCGGCGCTGAGTGCGTCGCGAAGGGTAAAATCTCCACCGTGAACTCCCACGGTACCGTTCCCATGCTGGTGGTCGCCTTGTCGGCCGTGTGGTCTTTGGGCTTCGGTTCGGCACCGGTTTCCGCCAGCGAGGGCTCGGCGATGATCCTGCGCGAAGGCAGCATCGCCGAGCGCCAGCTCGTGTCCCTCGGCCGGGATCTCGAAGTGCACGGCGAGGCGCGGGCCGATGTGGCCGCCCTCGACGGTTCGGTGTTGGTGAGCGGCCGGGTGTCCGGCGATGTGATCGTCCTCGGCGGCGGCGCCCACCTCGACTCGACGGCCCGGGTGGCGGGCGATGTCTTCACCTTGGGCGGCGCCATCGAAACGGAGCCGGGGGCCCAGATCGGTGGGCGCTCCGTCGCCTATCCCACCGCTTCCGCCGCCTGGCTCACCCTGATCGAGGGGCCGAGCCTCGGCCTGCCGGCCACCTCGCCGCTGGTGATCGGTGGCAAGCTGGCGCTGATCACCTCCTGGCTGGCGCTGGTGCTGGTGTTCTTCGCCGCCGCCGGCCGCAACGTGATGGGCACCTCCCAGGCGATTGCCGAGCAGCCGTTCCGGAGTTTTCTGGTCGGGGTGGTCGGGGTGCTGGCGCTCGTGTTGACCACCCTGCTGTTCAGCGCCTTCGCGGCGGCGCTGGTGGGAGTGCCGCTTTTGGTGCTGGTGGTCATCCTGGCCTTGATCCTCAAGCTGTGGGGCATGGTGGCGGTGTTCCATGCCCTGGGGGCTTGGTTGGTCCGCCGGCGAATCCGCCGGCCGATGCGCGCCCTGAATGTCGCGACCGTCGGCCTCATCGCCCTGGGGTTGATCAAGTTCGTGCCCTACCTCGGCATCTGGGCCTGGTCCATTGCCACCTTCATCGGCGTGGGCGCGGCGCTCTCCACCAAATTCGGCAGCCGCCAACCCTGGTTGGCTCCGGCCTAGCCCGTCCTTCGGTCCGCTATCAACGCGCTGCCTCGGCGGCCGCCGCTCCCTCTGACTGAGCGGAGGTGAAGTTCAGATGCCGCCGCAGAAAGGCGATCTGCGCTGCCCAGGCTTTTTGCTTGCGCTCCGGCGTCGAGCCCACCGTGTGGCCGGCGTCCCAGGCTACTCGCAGGAGGATCGGTTGATCGCAGCCTTGAGCCTCCTGCATCGCCGCCGCCAGCTTGTAGGCGTGGGCCGGCATGGCGATTTCGTCCTGTTCGCCGGCGACGATGTGAACCGGTGGGTAGCAGGTCCCCTTTTCGAGGTTGTGTTGCGGTGAGTAGGCGAGCAGGGCAGCGCGGTCTGCCGGATCGTCCGGCGAGCCGAATTCGGCGGTCCAGCGGGCGCCGCCGGTCATTTCCGGAAAGCGCAACATCTCGCTGATCGGCACGTCGACCAGCGCTCCGGCGAAGAGCTCTGGTCGCTGAACCACCGCTGCCGCCGCAAGCACCCCGCTGGCGCTGCCGCCGTCGGCGGCGAGGCGATCCGCCTGGGTGAGCTTCTGCTCGATCAACCATTCGGCGGCGTCCAGAAAGTCGTTGATGCCCCTCTGTTTGTGGCGTCCGATGCCGGCTTGGTGCCAGCCGTCGCCGTACTCCCCGCCGCCGCGGATGCCCGGTAGGGCGTAGATCCCTCCGGTTTCCAGCCAGCCGAGGACTTTGGGCCGGAACCAGGGGAAGGCGGACCAGCCGAAGGCGCCGTAGCCGTACATCAGCACCGGCCGCGGCCGATCCAGCGGGAAATCCACATGGTGGGCGAGGAAGATCGGCACCCGCAGGCCCTCGCGATTCTCGTAGAAGCGCTGTTCGAGCACGAAGTCGGCGGGATCGAACGGCAGCTTCGGTTGCCGAAAGGTGGCGATCTCGCCGCTCACCGGATCAAGCCGGTGGGCGATCCCCGGCAGGGCGACGCTGGTGGCCGAGAAGTAGGCCGTGCGGTCGCTCCGCCGGCCGCGGAAACCGGAGAAGGTGGTGGCGTTCTGGGGCAGGGCAAGGTCGCGCTGTTGGGTGCCTTCGAGATCGAAGATGCGCAGCCGGGGTAGGGCGTCCACGGCGTAGAGGGCGAGCAGGCGATCGGCCACCAGGTCTACTCGGGTGAGGGTGGCGGACTCCGCTTCGGGGATGACGACCCGCTCGCGGCCGGTGGCGCGGGAGCGGGCGACGACCCGGGAGTGCGGCGCCCGGTGGTCCGTCTGCAGCCAGAAGGTGTCGCCGTCGTTGCCGACGAAGCGATAGAAGGCGTCTTCGTTCACCAGAGTTTGTGCTTTGATCTTCTCATCGCCGAAGGCGATCAATCGAATATGGCTTCGCGGATCCGCTCCGGGGCGGGAGGTGAGCACCAGGAAGCGGTCGTCGTCGCTCACAGAAAGACCCGCCGTCCAGCCCTCTTCGCGGTGCACGATCCGGTCCGTGGCCTGGCTGCCCAAGCGATGGAAACGCACCGTCTGCTCCGAGAGCACCGTCTCCAGCTCCTTGCCGGCCGGCGGTTCATCGTAGGCTCCGTAGTAGAGCCCCGAGCCGTCCGGTGTCCACACCAGGTTGCCGCCGCGCAGGCCGCCCAGTTCGTCCGGCAAGTCGTTACCCGTAGCGACATCGCGCACGCGCCAGCGGCTCCATCCCGAACCGAGGCGAGCGATGCCGTAGGCGACGAGCCGCCCATCCGGACTGGGCACCCAGCCGGCGAGGCGGAGGGTCTCCCCCGGTGGAGCCTCGAAGCTCGTCGGGTCGATCAGCAGGCGGTCGCGACCGCCCTCCTCCACCCACAGGCCGGTGGCCGGGTCGGCCAGTTGGCCACGGGTGAAGAACACTCGCCGACGGTCGCCGTCGCCGCGTTCGATCGGCACGCCGATGGCGTCGAGGTTCATCAACGCCTTCTGCCGTTCGACCCCTGCTTCGTACATGGGGAGCTTCTCGACGTAGCGCCGGGCTGCCCGGTCCTGCTGCTCGATCCAGGTGCGGGTCTTGTCGGAACGGACCTCTTCGAGCCAGCGGAAGGGGTCCGCCGTCGCCGGAGTCGGTGTGGCGCTTATGGCCGTGGCGCCGAAAGCGGTGAGAATCCAGGTGAAAGTGGCGGCGGCGAATGGGTTTGGAATGAGGCGCATGGCGATCTCCTTCGTCAGTGAATCGAGGCTCTGACGATGGGCTTTCGGAGATGTTTTCGCAAGGGACCGGAGCTCTTTTCTCGCTGAAACGTTGCTTATCCTCTAAGTCGTTGTGAAAAAAGATCTTAGTGGGCTAAGTTAACCGCCTCGGAAGGCCGTTCGGCAGGCTAGCGTTGCTACACTGGAGGGGTCGTGGAGGCGAACGAACAGGTCCGATTCGGGATCTTCGAGCTCAACTTTCGAAGCGGTGAGCTGCGTAGGGGCGGCATGCGCTTCCGGCTTCACGACAAGCCCCTGCGCTTGCTGATCGCTCTGCTCGAACGGCCCGGCGAGGTGGTGTCTCGGGAGGAGCTGTTCGGCCACCTCTGGGGCGACGACATTCACGTCGACTTCGACAACAATCTCAACGCGGCGGTCAAGAAGCTGCGCGACGCCCTGGGCGATTTCGCCGACAGCCCGCGCTTCGTGGAAACGGTGCCGCGGCGGGGCTATCGCTTCATCGCGCCGGTGCTGCCCGTCACGGTCGCCCAGCCGGAGAAGGCGCGCCGGATTCCCCGGCTGAGCGCCCTGGCGCTGACGGTCCTGGCGATGCTGGTGGGTCTCGGTGCGTTGTTTGTCCTGCGGGACCGGATGGGAACTGTCGCTCCCACGGGCTCCGACGGGGAGCGGAGGCTGCTGGCGGTGATGCCGGTCCTCAACCTGAGCCCCGGGGGGGACGAGTACCTGGCGGACAGCTTGACGGAGGAACTGATCACCCATCTCGGACGGCTCGATCCGGACCGGCTGGGGGTGATCGCGCGCATCTCGTCGATGACCTACAAGGACAGCGACCTGCCGGTCGACCGTATCGCCCGAGAGTTGGGCGTCGACTACGTGGTGGAGAGCAGCGTCCGCTCTCAAGGGAATCGCTTGCGGGTCACCGTTCAGCTCATCGAAGCGGCGGGGCAGACCCATCTGTGGGCCGCGACCTACGATCGCGACCGCGACGATCTACTGGCGGTGCAGGCGGAGGTGGCGCAGCAGGTGGCGCGCGCCCTCGCCCTCGAACTGCTGCCGGATGGCGCCTCCCAGGTGCGCGCCGCCACGGCGAGTCCGGAGGCCTACGAGGCCTATCTGCGCGGCCGCTGGGAGTGGAATCGATTCTCGACGGAGGGCTACCGCCGGGCGATCACCGCATTTCGCCAGGCGCAAGGTCTCGATCCGGCCTTCGCCCCGGCCTGGGCCGGCGAGGCCGATGCCTGGAACCTGCTGGTGTTCACCGGCGAGGTCACTCCGCAGGAGGCCTTTCCGGCGGCGCGCGCCGCCGTCGAGCGGGCGCTGGCTCTCGATCCGCGACTCGCCCTGGCGCACAACGCCCTCGGCTTCGCGCGCCTCTATGGCGACTTCGCACCGCGAGCGGCCCTGGAGGATTTCGACCGCGCCGTCGAGATCGCGCCCAACTATGCCATGGCCCACCACTGGCGTGCCGGAGCACTCGCTGCCCTTGGCCGCCACGACGACGCCATCACCGCCGTCCGCCGATCGCTGGAACTCGATCCGTTGTCCCTGTCGGTGATGTCCGACCTCGGTTGGTATTTCCTCTTCGCGAACCGCCCGGAAGAGGCGGTGGAAGAGTGCACCCGGACCCTGGAAATCGATCCCCATTACGGCTGGGCCAGGGCCTGCCTGGAGATCGCCTATGAGCAATTGAGAGAACCCGAGAAAGGCCTCGAAGCGGCCCTCCGCGGCCGACCGCGGGAGGACGACCCGGCGGATCCCGTGGCGGCCCTCGCCGAACACCGGCGCCGGCTCCTCTCTCAGGTGCAGGGGGATCCCCTGCGCAAGGCCATGCTCACCGCCCTCCTCGGCCAGCCCGACGAGGCCTTCGGGTACCTCGACGAGGCCATCGTCCAGCGCGACCCCTGGTTGGTCTTCCTGCGGGTCGACCCCCGCCTAGCTGCGCTGCGCCAAGATCGGCGCTTCGAAGCGCGGGCTACGTCCCTCAGTAAGGCAGCTCCTCCGCCTCCTTGACCCCTAGGAGGGCATCCCGTAGGCTGACACCACCGCAGTTTGGCCCGCCCCTTATCCTTTGGTAACCAGCTTGGCGCGGTCGTTTCCGGTGGTCGAGAATCAGGAGTAGAGGAGAGTCGCATGTCCGTTGATGTTTCGAACTTTGTCGTCGGTGTGGTCGGTGCCGGCACGATGGGCCACGGCATTGCGCAGGTGGCGGCGGTGAGCGGTTTTGAGGTGGTGCTGGTGGACGTTTCGGCGGACGCGCTGGCTCGCGGCCAGGGGGCGATCGAGAAGAGCCTCGCCAAGCTGGTGTCGAAGGAAAAGATTGTGGCGGAAGACCGCGATGCCGCCCTCGGCCGGCTCTCCACCGCCGGCGAGTTGAGCGCCCTGGCCAGTGCCGACCTGGTAGTCGAGGCGATTGTCGAACGCTATGAGGTGAAGCGTTCCGTCTTCGAGGAGCTGGACCGCGTGTGCAAAGGCGGCGCGATTCTGTCGTCCAATACCAGTTCGATCTCTATCACCAAGCTCGCCGCGGCGACCTCTCGGCCGGAGAAGGTGATCGGCATGCACTTCATGAACCCGGTGCCGCTGATGAAGCTGGTGGAGGTGATCCGCGGCCTGGCCACCGATCAGGCGACCTTCGATACGGTGAAGGAGGCCTCCGAGGCCATGGGCAAGATCCCGGTGGAGGTGCACGATGCGCCGGGCTTCGTCTCCAACCGGGTGCTGATGCCGATGATCAACGAGGCGGTCTTCAGCCTCTACGAAGGGGTGGGCACGCCGGAGGCGATCGACCAGGTGATGAAGCTCGGCATGAACCATCCGATGGGTCCCCTCGCCCTGGCGGATCTGATCGGCCTGGACATTTGCTTGGACATTCTGCGCGTGCTGCAGGACGGCTTCGGCGATCCCAAATACCGTCCCTGCCCCTTGCTGGTGAAGATGGTCGACGCCGGCCATCTCGGCCGCAAGAGCGGCCGCGGCTTCTACGACTATTCATGACCGGCGAGCTGCGGGGCACCGTGATCTGCCAGTCGTGCGGCGCTCCCAACGCCGACGACCGGGAGTTCTGTGACCGGTGTCACCAGAAGCTGCTGGTGCTTTCCGGCGCGTCCCATCAGGACGAAGAGGGCTTCTTCGAGGAAGATCCGGACGAGAGCTTCTCCTTCGATGAACACCTCCTGGAACGCATCTCCATCCTCGAAGAGGCGGTCAAGCGGACGGCGGATTCCGTCCGCCAGCTCTTCGGCGTCATCCAAAAGCAGGAGCGCGGCCTGCTGATGCAGCAGACGGGCCTGACGGCGCTGCGCGAGATCCTCGAACGCAAGGGCCTTCTGGCGCCGGACGAGTGGACCGAGCTGTGGCAGGCGCAGATGGACTTCCAGCTTCTGGCGCTGGAGAAAAAGGAGCGCTTCACGGCGGTGCGGGATCGCGTCGCCGCCCTCTTCGAAGGCGAACGGCGGTCGGAGTTCCTGGCCTTTCTGGACGATGCCGAGGCGGCCCTCGCCGCCTCCGATGTAGAGCGCGGAACGGAGCTGCTGGAAGCCGCCCATCGCCTCGACCGGAACAACTACGAGCTGTCCTTCTACCTCGGCGAAACCTGTTTCAACGAGGGGGACTCTGCCCGCGCATTGATGTATTTCGGCCGGGTGCTCGAAGCGGTACCGGATCACTACGAGGGCCTGGTCTACAGCGGCGTGCTGCTGCATGAGGCGGGATCCAACGAGCGTGCCGAAGAACTTCTACGGCGGGCCGTGGCGCTTTACGCCGATGCCTTTCTGCCCAATTTCAGCCTGGGGGCGGTGGTCGCCGCCCAGGGCAATCTCGCCCGGGCGGTGGTGTACCTGGAGCGGGCCGTCGCCTTGGAGCCGGTGCCGCAGGCCCTCTTCCTCTACGGCCGCTGCCTGTATGAAATGGGCAAGTTGACGCCGGCCATTCGCCAACTCCAGGAGGCCGTGCGGCTGGACCCGGCGCTCGATGAGGCCCACCATCTGCTCGGCCTCGCCTACCTCGACCGCCACTGGAACCGCAAGGCCCTGGCGGCCTTTCGCGAGGCCCAGCGCTTGAATCCCAACCGGCTGCGTTACCAGGATCTGGTGCGCTACCTCTCGGGCCCCGCAGGCGCGCCGCTGCCGGGGGTGGAGGGCGAGGCCGGCGAGTGGCTGGAGCGGGCCGAAGAGCAGATGGATGCGGACCAGCCCAAGCAGGCCTTGGAGTGTTTCCGCCGGGCGCTGGCCCTCGATCCGGATCACCCGACGCTGCTGATCTCCTATGGTTTGCTGTGCCTCGAGCTCAACCAGCAGCGGGAAACGGAGTGGGTGACCCGCAAAGTGCTGGCCCTCGACACCGGTGAGCCCGGCGGCGAGATGCTCAAGGCCACCGCCTGCGCCGCCCTGATCGGTGCTCTGCGCGGCCAGGGGCGCCTGCGTGAGGGCAACCGCCTGGGTCGCCAGTTGCTCGACGAAGGCCACAGCAACTTCAGCAAGACCATCGCCTACTACGAAATGGCCTACAACCTGGCGGAAATGGAAGAGGATCTCGACGAGGCGCTCGATTTCGCCCGCCAATCGTTGGAACTGGCGCCGGACGAGCTCAAGCAGTTCCCGCTGGCGGCCCTCGGTTGGGTGCACTACAAACGCCGGGAATACGATCGCGCCATCGACTATCTGGCGCGGTCGAGCGACCTCGGCCCTTCGGCCACCACCTATCGGCACCTGGGAATGGCCTTGCTGGCGGAAGGCTCGGAACAAGAAGCCCGGGATGTGCTCGCCAAGGCGCGGCGCCTCGACGATCGCGGCGAGGGGCTGGAGCAGAAAATGATGGAGTGCATGCGGGATTCGGCGCGGCTCTTCGAGCGGGTGCGCCGCCAGGGCCGGTAGTCGATCACCGCGGAATGGGTCAGGAGACACGAGATCATGCGCTGGAGCCGCTACTATCTGTACACCACCCGGGAAGTCCCCGCCGATGCGGAGGTCGTCAGCCATCGGCTGATGCTCCGTGCCGGCATGATCAAGAAGCTGGCGGCGGGCATCTACACCACCCTGCCTTTCGGCTGGCGCAGTTTCCGCAAGCTGATGGATATCGTGCGCCGGGAACTCGACGGTGCCGGCTGTGTGGAGCTTTCGATGCCGGCGGTGCAGCCGGCGGAGCTGTGGCACGAGTCCAAGCGCTGGCAGCGTTACGGCAAGGAGCTGCTGCGCATCGAGGATCGCCACGGCCGGGACTTCTGCTTCGGTCCGACCCACGAAGAGGTGATCACCGATACGGTGCGCCGGGACGTGCGCAGCTACCGCCAGTTGCCGATCACCCTGTACCAGATCCAGACCAAATTCCGCGACGAGATCCGGCCGCGCTTCGGCCTGATGCGCGGTCGTGAGTTCTTGATGAAGGACGCCTACTCCTTCCACCCGGACTACGACAGCCTGGGCGAAACCTACGAGGAACTGCGGGCCGCCTACGGCCGGATCTTTGAGGCCTGCAAGCTTGACTACACGGTGGTCGAGGCCGACACCGGCGCCATCGGTGGTACCGACTCCCACGAGTTCATGGTAGTAGCGGATACCGGCGAGAGCGAAGTGGTGCGCTGCCCGAACTGCGGTTACGGCGCCAACGTCGAAAAGGCCGAAACCCGTCCCCTGGCGGCTCCCGAAGGGGATGGCGAGCGCGATCTGGAGGCGGTCGATACGCCGGGCCAGAAGACCGTCGATGAGGTGGCGACCTTCCTCGAAGTGTCGCCGATGCGGGTGGTGAAGACGCTGCTCTATGAGTCCGACAAGGGGCTCCATGCGGTGGCGATCCGCGGCGACCGGGAGGTCAACCAGATCAAGCTCGGCAACTTCCTGGACGCCGAATTCCTGGCCCTGGCCGGTGAGGACAAGGTACGCCAGGCCACCGGCGCGCCGGTGGGTTTCGCCGGTCCCGTCGGCCTGCCGAAGGAGATTCCGCTGCTGGTCGATCCGTCGGCGCGCGACCTCGAAGGCTTCGTGTGCGGCGCCAACCGCGACGAGGCGCACTACGTCGGCGCCCGCTGGGAGCGCGACGCCGAGCCCGCGGAAGTGATCGATCTGTTGCTGGTAGGAGACGGCGACGCTTGCCCGCGTTGCGAAGGCGTTCTCGAACTCTACCGCGGCATTGAGACGGGGCACATCTTCAAGCTCGGCACCAAGTACTCCGAAGACATGAGCTGCGTCTACAGCGACGATTCCGGCCAGGACCGGCCGATGGTGATGGGCTGCTACGGCCTCGGTATCGGCCGCACCATCGCCGCCGCCATCGAGCAGAATCACGACGACGACGGCATCATCTGGCCGCTGCCCTTGGCTCCCTTCGAGGTGCTGCTCTCGCCCTTGAACGCCGGTCGCGACGAAGCGGTGCGCGAAGCCGCCGATTCACTCTACGCGGAGCTACAGGAGCGCGGCGTCGAAGTGCTCTACGATGATCGCGACGAGCGCCCCGGCGTCAAGTTCAACGACGCCGATCTAGTCGGCATCCCCGTTCGGCTGGTGATCGGTTCGCGCTCCTTGAAGGAAGGCAATCTGGAACTGTCCCTGCGTCGCGACGGCGAAAAGCACACAGTGGCCCGGACGGACGCGGTGGGGCGGGTGATGGAGCTGCTGGCGGCGGGGTAGGGGATTTACAAGAAAAGGACCCCTTTCGGGGTCCCCGGTTCTTGGTACGAAGAATCTGTCAACTCAGAAACTGGGAAAGCACTCCTGAAGGAACCAGGTTCCCACGCCGGATCCTTGTGATCCTAGAGCTGGGGCTCGAACTCGCAGAGTTCAAACGGCGGGCAGTTCGGCGGGGCCGTGCAGTGCTGATGGCCGCAGGTGTTGTACTCGCAGTGGCAGTTGGAGGGTCCATACGCATTGTTGTTGCCGTCGAGGGCCCAGCCGACTACAAAGCCCGGGGTGCCGGAGTACCAGGTGTCGGCCTCGCCGTCGGCGTTGGTGTCGACCAGGAAGTTGCCCGGCGTGGCCACACCGCTGGGGCCGGGCTTGGTCGCCCAGACGGCGTTCGGCATGGGGGCGAAGCGCATCTCGCGGGCGATCTCGACCTGGCCCTTGTTGCGGGCGTCGAGCGGGGTGAAGATCATCCTTACGTTGACCGAAATGGGCGCGATGAAGACGCCGCCGGTCTTGCGCAGGCGGCGGATTTCCATGTCGGTGATCGGCTGCTCGCCATCGAGCACGGTGCGCACGGCGAAGGTGCCGCAGTTGGTCTTGACGGGCGCCATGCCCTCGAACTCCATGGCCTGCACCTGGACGCGGGTGAACGCGCGGCCGTCGGCGTCGAAGACCGCGTCGTCGAGGCGCTGGACCAGGGTGTCGGTGGTACCGAGGACGCCGGCCGGGCGTGTGGTGAGCGGCACGCCTTTGAAGGCGATCACGTCAACATAAGGTTCCGAGCCTGGACAGAAGAAGTTGGCGGGGATGGGGTCGAGCACAAAGTCGACGCGGGTATCGCCGTCGGCTCTGGTCTGCCACAGGTCCGGTCCGGCTTCGATGACGACTCCGGCAAAGGCCGGGGTGGCGAGGACCAGGGCGATGATGGCGAAAAGAAGGGTCAACCGATGCGGGGTTCTCATTCGAGACTCCTTAGCTGAGCGCGTCCTGATCGGCGATTCGTCAGAGCGACCTATCGCCAAAAAATCGACGCAGGGTCAACGTTCGGGTTGCGGTTCTACGAGCGAACCTCAATCCAGACCGCCGTGCGGTCGTTGGACCGACGAGCGATCGGTGGCTACCTCGACAGCCGGCTGTTGGAATAAACTAGGTAACTATATCTGTAAATCTAAATAGATTCAAGTTTTCAATTCTAAATATATGTTTATTTGTGTCATGGAATTCGGTGCGTATCGAAGCTCGTCGAGGCTGCGATCGTGTGTCGGTTCCGTGGCCTCAAATAGAAAAGAGACCCCGAAATCGGGGTCCCTTCTCCGATCGATGGCTTGGGTAGGAGAGGCCTCTCAAGAAGGAGGAGAGGCCCCTTCTGGTGCCTAGGCCTTGATCCTACTGAATCGGCTCGATGGGGACGCCGGGTCCGTCCTCTACGGGGCTGCGGGGATCGGTCGGATTCACCGGACCCACCGGCTCGTCGACCGGATCCGCGGTCTGCAGGCAGTGCCGGTGTCCGCACTCGAAGTAGTCGCAGTGGCAATCCGGGGGAGCCACGGCCGGGACGCCGTTCATTCCGGATTCCCAACCGGCGGCGAAGTTGCTCATCCCCGGAACCCAGGTGTCGGCCACGCCGTCGGCGTCCGTGTCCACCCGGAAGAAGTTCCGCGGAGCCACCGCGTCCTTGCCGGCTTCTTCGGTCCACTGGGCGTTGGGCGCCGGGGCGAAGCGCAGGTCGCGCAACAGCTCGAGCTGTCCTTTGCCGTCCCGCGGGGTGAAGATCAGCCGCACTCGCACGGCGATTTCGGCCAGGAAGACTCCGCCGGCCTTGCGCAGGCGGCGGATCTCCATGTCGGTGACCGGCTGCTCGCCTTCAAGCACCGTGCGCACGTCGAAGGTGCCACAGTCGTTCTTGAGCGGGGCGATGGAGTCGAACTCCATGGCGATCACCTGGACGCGGGTGTGGGCGCGGCCTTCGCCGTCGAAGACCGCGTCATCCATGCGGTAGACGATGGTGTCCGTGTTGCCGAGGATGCCGGCCGGTTCGGTGGCGAGGGGATGGCCCTTGAAGCCGATCACGCCGTTGAAGGGCTCCGAGCCGGAACAGAAGAAGTCGGCCGGAATCGGCTCCAGGGCGAAGTCCGCGCGGGTGGAACCGTCGTCGGTCGTGCGCCACAGGTCCGGTCCAGCTTCAATTACCGGGCTGGCGGCAAAAGCCGGTACGGCGAGAAGGGCGAGGGAGATGAAAAGGGCGGTGGTTAGCCGGTGCGAACGAGTCATGCAAAACTCCTTAGCGTTGCGCGCCACGGAATTTGAAGATCGGATGCGACAACGGCGGATCGTCGAAACCCAGGCGCAAAATCTCCAGAGGGCCGCGGCCTGCAGCGTGCAGGTTGCGACCGGCGCTGTTCTCAGGCTTGCTGGCCTAGAACGTGCGGTGGCTTCTTCGACAGCCGGCTGTTAGAAGTACCAACGCTAGTGTATATATAAAAAATAATAATGTCAATACTTTATTTTTAAATATAAGATTATTTGTGTTAAGAGATTCGATGCGTAGGTGAGGCGAGGGGAGTCGATGGGAGCTGGCCAAAACGAAGAGAGGGACCCCGGAGAAGGGGTCCCTCGATCCTAGGAGCCCGTGGTGAACGTCCCGTGGGTCGCGTTGGGAGCGCTTTGCCTCCGTCCGCAAGGCGTCGAAGCGCAGGCGATGCGGTGCCATCGTTGAGCTTCGGCAACGCAGCGGCCGGTGGCAAACCGCCCCAACCCGAAGGGC